>CBDVCL010000050.1:0-9234 GCA_965372475.1 uncultured bacterium
GGAAAATGCTCGTCAAAGACGACGATGGTGCCGCTGGGGTGCTTGGGAGGCGCGCCGCCCACCGAGGCGGAACTTGCCGCACCTGCGGCACGGCCGGATGCCTGCAGCTGCTTGAGAAATGCCTGCACCCGGGCGTCCCCGGGACTTAAACGCAGGTAGCCCTGGAAGGCGGTGACGGCGGCGGCGGTATTGCCCTGCTTGTAGTAGGTGTTGCCAAGCAGGTAGTAGGCGTTCTTATTAGAAGGGTCAAGCTTGATCGCGGCGCCGAGATACTGCACCGCCTTGGCGTAATCGCCGGCATTGAACATCTGCTGGCCGGCGGAGTAGTATTCTGCTGCGGTCGCGGCGAGCGCGCCTGCCATCACCGTCAGGCACAGTATCAGTATTGTTATGGCTTTCCGCACTATCTCGCCTCTTACCAAGTTTGGTATTGGGTATTGAGTAGTGGGTGTTGAGTGGATTTCTCGTCGAGAGACAACCCAATCCTCAATACTCACTACCCAATACTACTTCTTGCGCCCTTACCACCCTACTACTTCAACACCACTACCTTGCCGAGCTTCCTCGCCTCGACATTGCCGCCCACGTACGCTTCTATCAGGTAATAATACGCGCCGTTCGCCAGCTTGCCCAGGGCATCATCTTCGTGGCATGCCACCTCAATATACGTCCCTGCCGCCGGCATCTCAAGCTCTTCCCTGTAGAGCGGGCGATGCGACAGCGAGTAGACGTTCACAACCACCTTCTCGCACGGCGCCGTAAGCATGAAAGCCAGGTGCAGCTCGCCCTCCCCGTCCCAGGGGTTGGGATAGAACCTGTCCTCGACTATCGCCAGCTCCTGCGGCGGCAAGGTCGGCGTGGCACTGCAGGTGCGGGTATGGGTAAACGATGCCGTCCCCGTCCAAACCGGGCTCTCCGTGCCCGTAGGCGATGCCGTGGGCGTAGCGGTAGCGGTGCCGCTGTGGGTCGGCGTATGGCTGGGCGTCCAGGTTCTCGTCATCGTGGGCGTATGCGACGGGGTCGGGGACGCCGTGGGCGTATTAGTAGGCGTGGGCAGACAGGTGCACGTCCGCGACGCGGTACGCGTGGTGGTAAGCGTGGACGGCTGCGTTCGCGTAAGGGTATGGCTTGCCGTGAGCGAAGAGGTAGGGCTGGCTGTCGGCGAAGCCGAACTGCTGGCGCTCTGCGTACAGCTGGGTGTAGCCGTGTAGGTAGGCGTCTCCGACAATACCTCGGTGTGCGTCCGCGTCGGCGTCTGGGTCAGCGTCTGCGGCAGGGTAGTGACGTCATCCGTGTAACGAAGGTAGTCTATCCATATGGAATGGTCAAAGCCGGTAGGTGGACGAACAACATAGATAAAGGTCGGATCATCGACCCCCAGGGCGGCCAGGTCTATCCAGACGATGTCGGGATCGTCCACGGTGGCGTCGCCGTTGACCGTGGTGCTGTTCCCGGAACATCCCGCGGCGCAGGCACCCGCGTCATAGACGATGATCCACAGCGTCTGCCCCTGGCCGTTGCCCCACACGTCCAAGGCCAGGTAATCGTTGCCCACCTGCCGTACCGGCTTAGGATAGGTGGCGAGGTCGATGTAGATGGTCACCGGGTCGCCCCCCGTCGGCACATACAGGTCACCGTTGAAGTTGCCACCGGTGACGAAGGCGGTCGAGACGGTCAGCCGCAGGTCAGGGTCGGTCCACTCCCCGATCTCCGCGCCCATCTCGAAGCTGTTGACCACCTGCACGGCGGCGACGGTATTCGCCGCCACGAGCAAGGCAAGCACGGCCGCGACCAGCGTCCTAGCCATGGGTTCTCACTTCCCTTTCAGGTTCTTCTCCACAAACTGCGCAAGGAACCCAGAATCCTTGCTCGTGATATGGGAAAACTTCAAGCCGAGGGCAAACTTGTAGCCAACGTCAATGCCCAGTTCCCGGGCCGGCTTCACCCATACCACGACCGCGTCCGCCTCGACTTGCTTGCCCTCGTCTACCTTTATCGCCACCTTCAGCTTGTCGCCTAACTCCGCCTTCTGGCGCGCGTATATCTGCACGCCGCTGCCGGAGATGTCAATAGTGCGCGCGCGCCGTTTCTTCGCCGTTCCCACTACCTCGTAGGACATCTTAAATGCCACGGGGAAACGCGGCGCGCCCCGGCGCTCGAATTGTATTTTTCCTTCGCTTTTCATCTCAATCCTCCGGTCTTACAGATCGTGCTTCTCTGAAGGCACGAGCGATCAGCGACAGCCTACCTGCCACTACATCTCTCCGTATACTTCACAATATCATCCATCATCTTCACCGTCTGCACCGGGTACTTGCCCACGGCGGTCTCGCCCGACAACATCACGTAATCACTGCCGTCAAGCACGGCGTTGGCCACGTCAGCCACCTCGGCCCGGGTCGGCCTGAGATGTTCGGTCATGCTCTCCAGCATCTGCGTGGCGGTGATCACGAAGCGCCTCGCCTTGCGGCACTTGCTGGTGATCTTCTTCTGCACCATCGGCACCTCGTAGATGGGAATGGACACCCCCATGTCGCCGCGCGCGACCATGATACCATCGGCAGCGCCGATTATCGAGTCGATGTTCTTTATGCCGTCACGGTTTTCTATCTTGGCGATCAAACCGGGCGCGGCACCCGAGCCGCACGCACCCCGCACGAACTGCCTGAGGCAGGTGATGTCATCCCGGTTGCGTACAAAGGACTGGGCGATGTAATCCACGCCATGCACCACTCCAAATAGGATATCAGCCTTGTCCCTATCCGTCAAACCCTTGAAGGATAATTTCGCGCCGGGGATGTTTATTCCCTTGTGTTGCTTGACGAGGCCCGGCACTTCTACCAGCGCAAGCACGAAAGCACCCCGCCTGCCGACCACGCGCAGGCAGATGTTGCCGTCATCAATGAAGATATGCCTGCCCTTCTTGATATCAGAGAGCGGCCCCTCATAGTCGAAAGGGATCACGTCCCGCGCCTTGCTTGTCTCCCCCTTGGCCAGGCGTACCTTCTGCCCCTTCTTAAGGGGCATCCCCGCGCCACTTCGGAACCTGCCCACGCGCACGCGGTGCCCCTCCAGGTCGAGCAGTATGCGCACGCGCCGGCGGTATTTCCGGTTCAGCACCCTGATCGTCTCTATCTTCTCCCGGCGGCCGCGCTCACTGCCGTGCGAGCAATTGAGCCGCACCACGTCCATGCCCGCGAGCATCATCTTGCGGAGAACGGTGGTCTGTGAGCTAGCTGGTCCTATCGTACATATTATCTTCGTTCTAGCCATTGCTTGTGCCAACGCAGTTATTTGTCACGCGTCCCGGGTCACGTGTCTCGGGTCAACTTGACGCGCGACGCGAGACACGCGACACGAGACTACTCATGAAAAACTTGCGCCGTGAAGACATAGATATCACACCCGCCCTTCTTCCAGGCGTCGGCGGCGAGACCCGCCTTCTGCGAGCAGAGCTCGGCCATGAATCTCTCCAGGTCCCAGCCCGTCTCCGTGGCCACTTGGGGCAGGAAGACGCCGCCGCGGCCGTCCTTCTCGATTATCACCCCGTGCTCGCCCAGCTTTATCTCCTGCTCGGGGTCATTTATCTTCTTCTTGGGGGAAAGAACGCTGATCTCTATCTCGATGCCATCGAGCTCCTTGTGCTGCACCCGCGGGAACCGATGGTCCCTGGTGGCGGCGTTTATGGCCATATCAATTATCGCCTCGTAGAGCGGCTTCACCGGCTCGATGTAGCCGATACAGCCGCGCAAGCGCCCCTGCTCGTGCAAGGTAACGAAAGCGCCCGCATGGCGCGTCAACCTCGGCTCCCTGTAGTTGGCCTTCGGCCTCTTCTCCTCGCGCAGGTAAAGGTCTATCGTCTGCCGCGCCAGCCCCAGCAGCTTTCTCTGCTCCTTCTCGTCCAATATGTAGTCGGACATCTTACTACCCCCTTTCTTAGCGGCATACAACGCCACCGCGCAGTAGCCTACGACCTGGGAATTATCGCCGCTGCTCACACCGGAATGTGAGTAGTCCAAGACTTCAAGCGAGTCCGCCCCCAAGCGCCTGGCCGCGTGCATCACCGAAGCGACCGCCTCAAGACCGCAGAGAGCACACTGCAGGCGGGCCAGTCCCCGCATCATCTGCTCCTTTTCGTTGGCGACGATACGTGCCGCGTCCATGCTCTTGATCGCTTCCAGCGTCCTCGCGTCCACGTCCTCAGCGATGGCCGCCTCTGGCCTGTGCGCCATGTCGGTGCTCGCAATGAGCAGGACGTTCCTTTCCCTGGCGGCCTGGTACAGGGACTCCCCCAGGGCACGGTAGTCCCGATAGAAAGGTCCTATCACCAAGGGCACCACCTTTGCCTTGGGCAGGACCCTCTTGATATATGGCATCTGCAACTCAACGGAGTTATCATCCACAAAAGCAGCAGGCAGTTCCCTGATATCCTCGTTGGCCAACAACCGCCCGGCCAGGTCAACGTCGATGGCTATCGCGCCAAGGGGCGTCCCTATCTTCCCTTTCGAGATCAACGCCGCGCCTCTGCCGAGATATTGGTGGGCGGAACTGACCACGATCACGCTTTCGTAGTCGCGCCCCTTCACCTCGCGGTAGGAATAGGCGGCCACCTGGCCGGAATATCTGTAGCCGGCGTGGGGACAGATGATGGCCACGGGCTTTTCATCCAGCAGGGGACTCTTGCCCGCCATGGCCAGGAAACCGTCCAGCATCTCTGCCAACAGCTTGGCATCCGAAGGATACCAGCTCCCCGCCAGGTAAGGCCCCTGCACCGCCCCACCGCAGGCGATGGCGGTAATCACCAGCATTACCAGGACCGTTGTCATCGCGCGCCTTATCATCGGTCACCCTCTTTCGTTCATCGTGCCCCGCATATCGCATGTCGCCGCCACCATATGCAGAACGAAATGCGCAATGCGCCGCACGACGCACGAATCACAAGCTGTCCCACCGCCCCGGAATAACCCGCCCACACTTCCCGCACTTCCCCTGCTCAATGCCCCGCACGAACACCGCGTATCCCTGTCGATGAACGAGGACCTTGCCGCAACCCGGGCAATAAGTATTCTCGCCCTCGTGACCGGGAACGTTGCCGACGTAGGGGTAATTCAGACCCATCTCCAGGGCAAGTTCCCTTAATTCGGTCAAGGTGCTGACGGGCGTGGGCGGCAAGTCGCGCAGGCGGTACTGGGGATGGAAGCGGGTGAAATGGATGGGCACGTCCGGCCCCATGTTCTTCAACAGCCAGCGGCACAACCCGCGCACCTCCCCGGCACGGTCGTTCAAGCCCGGCACCACCAGGTAGACTATCTCCGTCCACACCCCCTGCTCGGCCATGATACGCAGGGCCTCAAGCACCGGCTTCATCTCTCCCGAGACGACGTCACGGTAGTATTCCTCGCTGAAGGCCTTCAGGTCCACCTTGATCGCGTCGACGCAACCGATCAGCTCCCTCAACGGCTCAGGGCTGATGTGGCCTCCGGTTACCACCACGCTCTTCAAGCCATTCTCCCTGCCCAGGCGCGCCGTGTCCACCATGTATTCAAAGAAGACGATTGGCTCGCTGTAGGTGTAGGCGATGATCGGCGCGCGATAGCGCCGGCAGGCCTTTACCACCTCCGCCGGAGGCAGGTGCTCGTTTATCGTCTGCCTCGGACCCCCCTGCGATATCTGCCAGTTCTGGCAAAACTTGCAATTGACGTTGCATCCCGCGGTAGCGATAGAGAAGGCGCGGCTCTCGGGGTGAAAATGGAAAAAGGGCTTCTTTTCGATGGGGTCCACGTGCACCGCGCAGGGGTTACCGTAGACCAGGGTATAATAGACGCCGCCGCAATTCTCGCGCACGCCGCAGAATCCCAGCTCGGTGTCGCCCACCTGGCACTTGCGCGGGCAGAGCTCGCACTCCAGGCGCAGGTCGTCCAGTTTCTTGTAATACCGGGCCTCTACCTTCTCGAAAACGTGCTCGTCCAAGTGAGGGCAATCGTCTGTGGTCGACTCCAAGAGAGCGGTCGCGTTCCCGGCCAAGAGCGCCCCCGCCGCTCCCCGCGCCGTCGCCTCAATGAACTGTCTTCTCGATATCTCCATACGCCCTGACGCTCGCCGGTTCGCCCCGTCGCCGGTTCGCCGTTTCAAACCTGTATCTCAATCCTTTCGATGTCCTTCAACTCGCACACCCCCATCCCCATCTCCGCCGCAACCGGCAAGTACTTGACCTCCACCGGCGGCAACTCCAACTCCTGCCGCCTCGTGTTGATTATCTCCATCGCCACGCTGTCCAGTGCCACCATATCGTCACTCACGAGAACGCCGCCGTAGGGCCAGGCCCAGCGCGCCTTGTAGCCGGGACCGTTATGGCACTGGCCCAGGGAAGCGTCGCAGATGTTGAGCACGTTCTTCTGCCTCACGGGCGGGGTCGCGCACAGCTCGGCCACGTAGGGCGAACAACCGTTACCGTGGTACTTGCTGGGGTTATGGATACTGCCCATGTGGTTCTTCATCGCAACCGAAATGCCCGCCACGTCGTGGTTCTTGAGCACGGGAACATTTATCACCTTATCTACCATCCCGGTCAGGATACGCGAGAAACGAGAGGCGACCTTGCCTTTCTCGATAAGGCCGCGCTCGTATCCCGCGCGCGCGCTGTCGGTGCCGAAACAACGCGGCCCCGTATCCCCCTGGTTGAGCGGGAACCCCGCCCGCACCAGTTCCCGCTCATACCTGTCCCAGAGGATGATCTCGTTCTCCCTGACCCCGGCGGACACCAGCCCTCGGGCGATAGCCCGCACCAGGCCCGGCGCCGAGGAAAGCTTAGACCCGGCGATGCAATTCAGTTTCAGGCCGACCACGTCCCCGGCGGAGAAATATCGCCCCCAGGCGGCGGGCGCGCTGTCTTCTCCCGTCAGCGAAAGCATCGCCTTTTCCAGCATCTTCGCGGCCAAGTCCTCGCTGAATTCAGCGCCGCCGCCCAGCTCCCCGCTCTTCACTACTATCACGCGCGAGTTGCCCTTTGCCGCCCAAGACTTGAGCGGCCCGGCGAACGGAGCCAGCAGTAGAGAACCGCCCCGGCCCAGCAGGTGCTTGAGAAAGGAGCGTTTGTTTCTCGAGAAAACCATCGCAGTGGGTATCTTGTATCTAGTATCTCGTATCTAGCAAAAGACGAACGACCGAATTAGAACCTTAGGCGACAAGCCAGAACCGTGTCGTCTTCACTCGAACGGAATACGAAGCGGTCGATGAAATCATAGAAGTGATCGTCCTCGTAGCAATACAGGAGGAACGCCGCCGACACGCAGCCGATACTGGTGACCAACGCCATCTCACTCATGTCCGCGTAGAGCTCCCGTTCCCTCTCCAAACCGTCGAACTCACGAAGATAACGCAGTTGCTCGTCTCGGGAGACCGCACGCTCAAAGTAGGCGGAGACCACGTCCTGCTCCTTGACTACGCGGTTGTAGCGATTATTGGCCCAGATAGACAGGACCGACGCCACGCCCGCCCCCGCCAGGAACCCCAGCTCAAACTTCTGGATGGTCTTGAGATTCTCGCGCAATTTCAGGTCGAGCTCCTTGACGCCGCCGTCCCATGACGAAAACTTCTCTCGCCGCGGCGCGTGCCCTTTCAACTCCAGCACCAGCTCGTGCTCGCCCGACCCTATCTCCACGTCCAGGGGCGTGCGGCCGCGATGCAGGCCGTCAACGATCACGTTGGCGGTGGCAGGATGCGAGGTGATGCGCAGTACGCTGACCTTCTCCTTCAACGACACCAGCCTCTCGACCACGCCGCCCTCGGGGATGCCCTGTTGCCAGGTCTTGTCCCTGTATCCCTCCTTTATGAGTTGCAGGACATGCTCGCCCGGATCGACCTGCCCCTCGTAGGGAGTGACGCCCACCTGGGTACCGTCGAGGTAGACCGTGGCGCCGGCGGGATTGGAGTTGAGCTTGATTTTGCCACTCTCATTGGCCAGCAGTTGCGGGCCCAGTGTTAAGAGAGCGGCCATTATTAACCGTATCTTCTTCATCCTAGTCCCCGTTGAGTATTGGGTAGTGAGTATTGGGTATTGGGTTTACCCGAAGCGCAAGCCACTCAATACTTACAACGTATTACAGGAGCGGCCCGTGTCGCTTACGCGGTACTCAATACTCAATACCCAATACCAACTCAGTCTTGCCATTTCTCGTAACACACTATCTCATCCAGGCCCTTGCGCGGCCTGGCACCAGGCTTCTCCGCCGCGTAACCCAGCGGCGTGATATGCACCACGTCTACGTTCGCGGGAACGCCCAGCAGTTTCTTCACCTCGGGCGCCTGGAAGGCGCCGATCCAGCAGGTGCCAAGCCCCTCCGCTTCGGCCTGGAGAGTCATATGATCCAGGCCGATCGTGGAATCCACCGTAGTCTTCGGCTGGCCGCTCGACATGCGCTGCTGCGGCTCCATGCCGCAGGCGACGATGATCACGCCCGCTTCCCCCACGAAAGTCTGGTCGTTGCAGGCCTTGGCCAGCTTGGCGCGCATCCCCTTGTCCCGCACCACGATATATTTCCATTCCTGCCTGTTACTCGCCGAGGGCGCGAGGCGTCCCGCCTCCAGCACCCTTTTCAGCTTGTCCTCCTCCACCTCTTTGTCCTTGTATGCCCGAACACTGCGGCGGCTCTTTATCGCGTCCAATACATCCATATCTATTCCCTCCCTTTCTGTCGCTAGTCGCTGGTTGCTGGTTGCTTGTCGCTAGCAGCGTGACGCACCAACTCTATGGCCTCGCTCTTGAACCACGCCTCCTCGTACTTCAGGCATTCCTTCAAGAACTTCTTAAGGTCCTTCGTGGGCGCGGTCAGTATCGTAACATCATCATCATCCTGGTAGGTGAAGTGGTCTATCTTTACTTTCTTCTCCTTCAGAGCGTCACGCACCCATTCGTAGCTCAGGGGGGTAAGCGTGAGCTGTCCCCCCTCCCTCTCATACTTCATAACTTGATGCATGGGCAGATAACCGGCGTCCCACCAATCGAAGTCACTGTCTTCATGCGGGGCTACGTTGATGAGCATTACTCCGTCCAATTTGAATAGCGCGGCGCCGTATACGTACTTTGTGTCTCCCTTTTCCCTTGAGACGTCAAAGGTGTCAACGCCGTCTTCGGTGGCCTGCGTGAAAATCCATTCTTCTCCCTCCCCTTCCCAAGTATCCGCCAATCCCTCGTCAGCGACCGCGTCCTCCTCTTCCATAAAAGGATTGAGAGAA
>CBDVCL010000051.1:0-9201 GCA_965372475.1 uncultured bacterium
CGTAAGCTCTATTTCCTTCCATGACTATGGTGCGAATAGTGATGCACCAATCCATATCCCCCGTGAAGCTGAAATTTCCCACCGCTCCCGCATAAGGCCCGCGCTGGCTGTCCTCCAGCTCGTCTATTATCTCCATTGCCCGTATCTTCGGCGCGCCCGACACCGTTCCCGCGGGGAAGGTGGAGCGCAGCACGTCGAAGCCATCCTTGCCCTGCCGCAGTTTCGCCACCACGTCACTGACGATATGCATCACGTGCGAGTAGCGCTCGATGTGCATGATGTCCCGGGCGTTCACCGTGCCGCTCTTCGCCACCCGTCCCAGGTCATTGCGCCCCAGGTCGACCAGCATCACGTGCTCGGCACGTTCCTTTGGGTCGCGCAACAGCTCCTTCTCAAGGCGCAGGTCCTCGGCCTCGTCCCTGCCGCGCGGCCTGGTGCCGGCGATGGGCCGGTAGAGCAATGAATCGCCGTGCAGGCTGACGAGCAGCTCGGGCGACGCGCCCACGAGATGCAGTTTACCCAGGCGCAGGAAGAACATGTAAGGGGAAGGGTTAACGCGCCGCACCGCGCGATAGACCTCAAGCGGCGGCGGCACCGGGCTCACCTCGAGACGTTGTGAAAGCACCGTTTGGATGATGTCGCCAGCGCGGATGTAGCTCTTGGCGCGGCGCACCATCCCCTCGTAGTCCCTTTGCCTAGTATGGTAGCGGACCTTGCCCGCAGCGCGGCGTTTGCCGCCGCTGCCACGATAAGGGAGGGGTCGCTGCAAGCGCGCCGCGAGGCGCTTGATCTTGCGCAGCGCGGCGGCGTAAGCGGCGGCGGTGTTCCCTTTCACGTGGGCATTGGCCACCACCATCACCTCGTGCTTGACGTGGTCGAAGATGATCATCGAATCGGTGAGCATCAGGACGCCAAGGGGGTAACCTAGCTTATCGGGGTTGCTGCAGGGTATGCGCTCCCAATTGCTCACCATCTCGTAGCCGAGGTACCCGACCAGGCCGCCGTGAAAAGGCGGCAAGCCCGGCACGCGCACGGGACGGTAATCAGCGAGAAGGCGCTTCAGGTAATCCAGGGGGTCGCCGGCGTATTTTTCCCTCTTCACGCGCCCGTGCAGGCGCCGCTCCACCTCGCCGCGGCGGAAGCTGATCACCAGCTCGGGCCTGCCGCCTAGAAAGGAGTACCTCGCGACCCGCTCGCCGCCCTCGACGCTCTCCAGCAGGTAACTGTAGTCGTCGTTGGCCGCCTTAATATAGGCGGAGAGCGGCGTCTCCAGGTCCGCCGCTAGCACACGGTAGACAGGGATGAGGTTGCCCTTCCTCGCCAGGCGCTTGAATTCAGCTAAGTTTGGTGTGTATTCAATCATTTTCTAAGCACCGAGACACGAAGCGCCCTTTTCCCCTTTTCCTTTTTCCTTTCACCCTTTGCCCTTCAACCTTCACCCTTTACTTCCCATCCTTATATACCTCATCCGGGTCAAAGACGCGTTCCTCCACTACCTCCAGTTCGCCTGTATCACCTACGCGGCGGTAGAAACAGGTGCGGTAGCCGGTATGGCAGGCGCCGCCCTTCTGCTCTACGCGGAAGAGGAGACGGTTGACGGGGTCGCAGTCAACGCGTATTTCCCGCACCACCTGGATGTGCCCTGATTTCTCCCCTTTCAGCCACAACTCGTTCCTGCTGCGGCTGAAGTAGTGCATCTTGCCGCTCTCGAGCGTCTTTGCCAACGATTCCCGGTCCATGGAAGCCAGCATCAAGACGCTGCCGTCCGCATCGTCCAATACGACGACGGGGATGAAGCCGTCGCGGCCGAAGTCTACTATTTCCAGTAGTTTCTCTCTTGCCATGCTCTGCTCAGGACTATTATCCGCTCGATTATACCATAGTACAGCCTTGAATTATGCCCAATCGCCGTGTATATTGGTTAGATTAACTGTTAAGCAGTTGCTGGTCGCTCCCGCCGTCGCTCTTTTAGAGCTATGGCGGGCAAGCTGTTGCTCGTGTATCTTTGGCGGCCAGGCGCGAGTGATTTCACAAGGATCATGGTAAAGGCAAACGAGAACTACAGCAAGCTGGCGGCGGGATATCTCTTCCCGGAAATCGCCAAGCGTACGCGCGCCTACGCGGCGAAGAACAAGAAGGCGAAGATCGTCAAGCTTGGTATCGGCGATACCACCGAGCCCTTGCCCCCCGTAGTCCTTGATGGCCTGCTGGGCGGCGCCAAGCGCCTGGGCAAGAGGCAGACCTATACCGGCTATTGCCCCGACGGCGAGCAGGGAGACCTGCTTCTGCGCCAGCGTATCGCCGAGTTGAAATACAAGGGAGCGATAGACGCAGACGAGATATTCGTCAGCGACGGCGCCAAGCCCGACGCCGCAAATATCCAGGAGATCTTCTCGGCGGATGCCAGGGTCGCCGTGCAGGATCCCGCTTACCCGGTGTACGTGGACAGCTCCGTGATGAACGGGCGCACGGGCCCCGCCAAGGGGAACGGCCAGTACGAGGGTATCATCTACATGCCCTGCACGGAAGGTAACAGCTTCTTCCCCGAGCTTCCCAAGCAGAAGCCCGGCCTCATCTATCTCTGCAGTCCCAATAATCCCACCGGCGCCGTGACTACCAGGGAGCAACTCAAGGTCTTTGTCGACTACGCGCGCAAAGAGGAAGCGGTAATCATCTTTGACGCCGCATACGAAAGGTTTATCTCGGATGCCTCGTTGCCCCATTCCATCTACGAGGTGCAGGGCGCGAAGGAGTGCGCCATCGAGATAGGCAGCTTCTCAAAGGAAGCTGGTTTCACGGGAGTGCGCCTCGGTTGGACGGTAGTGCCAAAGGAGTTGAAGAGCGAGGAGGGCGAAGCGGCCCTGCTGAACCGCTTCTGGAACCGCAGGCAGTCTACCAGGTTCAATGGCGCTTCTAACATCGCCCAGGCCGGGGGCTTGGCCGTGCTTAGCAAAAAGGGCCAGGCCCAGACACAAAATGTCATCGACTACTACATGAATAACGCCCGCTTGATAAGCAAGGGGCTCAGCAACAAGGGGCTTACGGTCTACGGCGGAGAGAACGCGCCATATATCTGGGCCAAGACCCCCGGGGGCATCGCCTCCTGGGATCTTTTCGACCAGCTGCTCAAACAGGTACAGGTGGTGGTGACCCCGGGCACGGGATTCGGCCCCAGCGGCGAGGGCTTCTTCCGCCTCACCGCCTTCGGCGCGTTGGCAGACGTTGAGGAAGCGATGGAGAGGATCAAGGATAAACTGGAGATCTAAGGTATTTCGGATTGCGGCATGCGGATTGCGAAATCATGAAATCGGGCAATCCCGGATTCCGAGGTGCAGCGATTCGCCATATCACTTGAGTGTGAATCGCCGCCGCCCGCTCTCGCGGGCGTCCGAATTCCGAATTCCCTACTTGTGACACAAGACAACACCCCGCTCGATTACACACTTATCGATAACGCCCGGTCGCTCTGCCGCCTCGCCGAAGAGATCAGCGCGGCCGGCAGCGTCGCCCTTGATACCGAATCGGATTCTTATTATCACTACCACCAGAAGGTCTGCCTGATACAAGCCGCCCTGCCTGATGGACGCTTCTTCATCATCGACCCCCTCGCATTCAATGACCTTTCCCCCCTCGGCCCCGTGCTCGGCTCGGCGAAGATCCTCAAGGTCCTGCATGGCGCGGAATACGACGTCCGTTGCCTCAAGGCCGCGGCTGGTTTTACCTTCCGCAACATATTCGACACGCTGCTAGCGCGGCGCATAGTCGGCCGCAGCCCCTTCGGTCTCGCCGACCTCATACAGGAGGTCTTCGGCGTGACCATCTCCAAGCAGAATCAGAAGGGAAACTGGAGCGTCCGCCCCCTCACTCCCTCTTTTCTCCGCTACGCGCTCACCGACGTCAAGTTCCTGCTCAAGCTGGCGCAGATGCTGCAGCAGAAGCTGGACGCGAAGGGACGGCTGGACTGGGCGGAAGAAGAGATGAAGTCGCTTCTTGAACTGCCACCGCTCAAGCAGACGGCCGACCCGGACGCGTTCTGGAGACTCAAGGGCTTCAAGAAACTGAGCGAGAGAGGGCGTACCTTCGGCCGGGAGATCTACCTGCTGCGCGAGAAACTGGCGAGTAAGTCCGACCTCGCCGCGTTCCGGGTGCTGGGCACTGACGCCCTGCTGGGCCTGGCCGCAGCCGCGGCCGCGGCGAAGGACTTGTCACAGGTAAGGGGCGCCGCCACCTTCGTCGAACGCCACGCGCGTGCCCTGGAGGAGGCGATAAGGCGCGCCGCCGGGGCTGAACCACCCCGCAAGAAGCGTTCGCCTCATGCCCCGCCGGCAGGAGACAAGGGCCCCGTGCTAAACGCCCTGCGCCGCGTGCGCGAGAAGCTTGCCGAGAAGTACAACCTTGATGTTGGCTTTCTCTGCCCGGGAACATTACTGGAAGACTGGGCGCGGCATAGAGAGAAGCGTGCTTCGCTGGAGGGACTCGTTGGCTGGCGGAGGGAACTGCTGGAGGGGGAGTTTCTGCGGGTGGTGGGTGGTACTTCGAAACGAAAATAGGGTCATAGGGTTGTAGAGTTGTATGGTTATATGGGACGGCAACGTCAGCTGGTCACCATACAACTGTAGAGCCCTGCAACCATACAACCACTACTACTTCTTCCTCTTCTTCAGATTCCACCAGCTATATACGGCGATGATCACCACGACGACGCCGAAGGCGATGCGCGTGGCCAAGTGTGAGTACTCCTTTATCAACTCCTCCTGCTGGCCGCAGACGTAGCCTATCCAGAGCAGCACCGCCATCCAGATACCCGCGCCCAGGCCCGTGAAGAGGTTGAAACGGAGAAGATTCATGCGCGCCAGCCCCGCGGGAAGCGAGACAAGCTGGCGTATGCCGGGGATAAGGCGACAGGTGAAAGTGCCCAGCTCGCCGTGGCGGCGGAAAAATTTCTCGGACTTGAGCAGCTTCTTTTCGGGTATGAAGAAATACTTGCCGTAACGAAGCAGCAGGGGACGCCCCAGGAAGAGCGCCAGGTAGTAGTTGAAGATCGCGCCGGCGAGGCTGCCGCCCACGCCGCAGAGGAAAGCCAGACCGATATTCATTTTCCCCTCGTGGGCAAGATAGCCCGCGGGGATCATCACCACTTCGCTGGGAAAGGGAAAGCAAGAACTCTCCAGGGCCATCAGGGCGAAGATTCCCGGGTAGCCGAGGGTGGAGATGGTGTCGACTAACCACTTAACGACAGCGTCCATGTAGTTGCTCGTTGCTAGCCCTTCGATTGCCCTCAGGGGCCTTCCCGCCCTGAGCCCTTCCCGGGCCCCGTGGGGCTCAGGGTAAACTCTGTCGAAGAGCCTGCCCTGCCTGCCCGCCATAGCCTTGGCGACGGCGGGAGGGAGCGCAGAGCGCGAACCGAAGGGTTGCTCGTTGCTCGTCGCTCGTGCTTGCTCAGGAGGTCGGGAGTCGGAAAGTGCGCCAGAGGCGCGCGCGCGGCTTCTCACCTTTCATATACCACCGGGAGAAGCTGCACGTCGGAGGTCGGAGAAACCGTAGTAGTATCCGACTTCCTACTTCCGGCTTCCGACTTCCCAGATATCAGAACGACGTCTTTACCCCCAGCCGCATCCTCTCCGCATCCCACTCAAAGGCCGGGCTGAGATTGTGCTCTGCGTTATACCTCTCGGCGGCGTGCGGCGCGTAAGCCATATCTATGGCCCAGGTGAAAGCGAAACCGATGGCCCCGTAGACTATCATCCGCCTACCGCTGGACTCCGTCACCGCTATGCTGTCGTTGTTCCCGGGCACCTTCCTGAAAAACTCCGGCTTCTCCTTTTCCCATACGCCGATGAACATGCAGAGCACGGAGAGGGCCTCGCCCGTCATCAGTATCGCCCCTTCTGTGCGCCGCCCGGCATAGATGGTACCCCGCCCGTGCAGCAGGAAGCCAGGGAAGAGAGCGAGACGGAAAGCGACCACGGGATCCTTGTAGAAGTGGCGGCTCAGCGTGACATCCAGGGTATCCTCGCCGGGGTCGAGCGCCAGGGCCGGTTGGTGTATGCTTATCATTGAGTAGAACACGAGAACAGCGAAAAGCAATTTTCTCATGATGATCGCTCCCTTTTACCTTATTCTACCATATCGGCAATTCGCAGGGAAGATTTATGGGCTTTAGGGTTTTGGGTATTAGGGTATTGAGGTTAGACCTTTACCCTAAAACCCCAACGCCCTTATCCCTTCACTCGTTGTTCAATAACGAGCCCAACTGTTGTGCGCCGTATAAAGCGTCCTCCATGGCGCTATATTCCCAGGCAGCGTAGCGCCCGAGGGGCGTGATGCCGACTTGCCGCAGGTAGCGCCGCACCGCCCCCAGGGCAGCGTGGCGGCCGAGATCATGGACGACATAGGCGTATGGTATGTCAACAGCCGCCGCCACTTCGATCTCTCCCCGGCCCTCTATGTAGCCGGCGGCCTGCAGAAAGGCGATGGCCTGCTTGAGCACGGTTGCCGCCGGCGGTTTCCTCCCCGGCCTATAGGTACGCTCCAGGTATATGGAGCCCTTACGCCGCGGCGCCAGGAACGGGGAAAACGTGTTCTGAAAACCGAGGCGGTAAAAAGGTCCCCGCCCCCCCGGCAGGTATATCCAGTGGCGCCCCTCGCTTATGTCAGTGTGCAGGCCGATGGTGGCGCAGAGGACACCGACATGCCGCAGCTTGCCGCCGGCACGGCTTACCCCTGCCGGCAACGGCCGTATCTTCTTTAGCAGGTCAGGCAGAGGTATCGTCGATACCAGCCGCTTGTATTTTACCTCGCGGCCATCGCGGCAAACCACCCGCCTCTCCAGCGGGTAGACGGCGGCGACGTCCCAGCCAGCGCGCACGCGGCTTTCGTCCAGGCGCCGCTCCAGCAGGCGGGGCAAGCTGCCTATGCCGCCGCGGCGCGGATAATAGAAAGAAGGATTATAGCCGAGGCCGGCCACCGCCTCCCCTCGCACTCCCCGTCTTACCTGCCCCTTCGATGGCCGCGGCAAGAAGGGGCCAACCCAGTCACTGGCCAAGTCGTCCATGCCGATGCGCAGTAGCTTACGGTTATAGGGATAGAAGAACCGGCGTCCCATCGCCTCGCCGAAATTACCACGGATGAACCGCTTGAAACTTATGCCGGGCCCGTAAGGGCAGCCGCGAGCGCGCTGGTAGTCTCGCCAGCAGGCAGCGGCGGACGCCTCGCCAAGCGCTCCCAGGTGAGCCTGGAAAGGATAGGGCACCTGCCGCCCGCGCCAACTGATGAAGGCATTGCGGCTGTGCGCCCCCAACCCTCCGCCATAGAGCCGCTTCAGCCATTCCTTCATCCCCGCTCTCCGGAAATGGAGCAGGTGTCCTGTATAGTCAAAGAGGAAAGGACCTAGCTTGAAACTACGGCAGAGGCCGCCCATTTCCTTCTGCCGCTCCACGAGCAGCCAGTCGGCACGCAGGGAACCGGCGAGGGCAAGGCCGGAGATACCGCCGCCTAATATTAGGATGTCGGTCTTTTCACGCTTCGAATTACTAGACACTTGGTTGTATTGGGTATTGCGTAGTGGGTATTGGGTTGTCTTTTCTCAATACTTGCGACGCAGAACAGGATAGGCCCGTGTCGCTTCGCGATACTCAATACCCAATACTCAATACCTAGCCTTTGCGTTTTCCCGCCGGCGGAATATCCGCGACGATGTGCCCCACCACCAGCAGGACCATACCCAGGCAGACATAGACGAACGTCGCCTGCTCGGTACCCAGCCTGGTGATGAGCACGGCGCTGGCCCCCAGCAGGCTACCGACAACGTAGAGGGCGATGACTACCTGTGGCACCGAAAGGCCCCGCCGCCTCAGTCGCAGGGCAAGATGGTCATCGCTGCCGACAAAGAAGGGCACGCCTCGGGCTGTGCGCATAGCCACCACCAGGACCATATCGAAGATAGGCAGGCCGAGGATAAGCAGGGGGACGAAGAGAGCGATGTTCGTAGTATGTGTATATTGGGCGCCCAGCGCCAGCGCCGCCAGGTAAAACCCGATGAACTGGCTGCCGGCATCGCCCATGAATATCTTCGCCGGGTTGAAGTTGTATCGCAGGAAAGCCAGCGTGCTCCCGGCGAGGGCGAGGGCGGCGATGAGAACGTGCGTGTCACCCATGCCCCATGATATGGCTATGAATGCCAGGCAGGCGATACAGGCCACCCCTGAAGCCAGGCCGTCCATGATATCGATGAAGTTGAAGGCGTTGGCCATACCCACCACCCAGATCACCGTGAGAAAGACCGCCAGCGGCCCCAACTCTATACACTCAAGGCGAACGCCGAAGGCCACCAGCGTAGCGGCCCCGGCAAGCTGAGTCAGGAACTTGGCCAATGGCCTAAAGCGCCAAATATCATCGAACAACCCCACCAACGCCACCACCGCACTGCCCAGGATTATGCCCATAAGGCCTTCCCTTTCCGTCTCCCCGAGCCAAGGCAAGAAAACGCACAGGGGCAGAAGACAGGCCGCGGCGATAGCCACGCCGCCAAGATAGGGCACGGGCCGCCTGTGCTTCTTTACCCGCTTATCAGGCAGGTCAAGCACCTTCCATTTCCTGGCGATACGCGCGCACAAGGGCGTAAGGAAGTAACAGAGCACGAAGGAAGTGACGAAGACGAAGATGAAAGTGGTATCCATGAGGTCATTATACTACGGGAAGCGGGAAGTGGGAAGTGGGAAGCGGCAAGCTCCGCTTATGGTCTACTTGCCTCGTCAACGTCTAAACGTCACCTTGACGTTTGACCTTTGACGTGCCGACGTTTGACGAACCAGCTCCGACTAAACAAAAAAAACCCCGTTCAACAGATGAACGGAGGCGCACATCACCGCAACTTACGCGACCATCTCCAGACTGAGAATGCTGGAGCCGCTTAAGAAGCGCCGCCCCTTCTTGACGCCGCCAAACCCCTTGACCTTGCACATCGCTTCGTAACTTGAAAAGGCGCGCAGATAAAAGACCCGCTCCCCGCCACGACCGGCGCCACGGTGTCCCATCAACATTATGCATTTGAAGAGCTTCTTTCTCATCTCACCTATGTATAACGCAACAATCATACCGTTCCCTCCCTCTTTCTTAATCCATATTCCCTTGTGTCTATTGGATTTACAAAGACGGCCGGCGCCGTTACTTGGATGTGCCGGAGAAAGTGTCCGACTATCG
>CBDVCL010000052.1:0-9079 GCA_965372475.1 uncultured bacterium
CTCCATTTCTCTCCAGAGCTCTTTACCTGCCGTACCTTCTGCTTCATCGACTATTCGAGGCATTATCTGCCCTTCAAGGCCTATGCCGTTTCCGCTCTGCGATCAGGGCTCTTACCGCTGTGGAACCCGCTTGTCTACTGCGGCTTCCCCCAGGTGGGAGAGATCCAGGTGAACGTGTTCTATCCCCTGAATATCATCCTGCTGCTCGGCGATTTCACGCGACGCCTGGAACTTTTCGTCTTCCTGCATTATCTTATCGCCGCCGCTGCCGCCTACTACCTGGGACGCTCGCTGTGCCTGAGCCGCGGCGCGGCCGTCCTGCTTGCCGCTTCGTATTCGCTCTCAGGGTATCTCCTGCTCGCTCACCAGGTCACTCCCGCCCTCTGTTCACTTTCTTACCTGCCGCTGGTCATCGCTCTGTTCTACGGGTTCCTCAAGCGCGGCGACCTGGGACGCCTCTTCTGCGGCATGGTCGCGCTCGGCCTGCAGATAACCGCCGGCTACCCGATCACGGTCTACCAAACACTGTTGGCGATAGCGGTGATGCTCCTCGTGTCATTGTCGTTGTCGGCCACGCGCGGGCGGCGCCCCGTCCGCGCCGCGCAGCAGCACGCCCCGGCCCCGGCCCAAATCCAGCGGTCAATCTTCATCGGCTTGGCCGTTTTCGGCGCCTGCGCGCTCAGCGCCGTCGTCTTGTTGCCGTTCCTGGAGCTGGTGTCCCTCGGCGAGCGCGCCGGCGGGAACGGGCTGAGGGAGATCGTCCCCAAGTCAGTGACATTTGAAGCGCTGAAGGTATTCTTCAGCCCTGCCTATTTCGGTATACCCACTTCTCCACGCTACCACGGCCCGGTACGGCTTGTCTGGCTGGGGATGTATTACTGCGGACCGCTGCTTATCTTCCTCGCTTGCTTCGCCGTTCTGCGTGCCGCGCGGCGCGAAAGCTACCTCTTCCTGGCCCTGGCCGTCGCCGGCCTGGTCCTGATGCTGGGGGACAGCATTCCTTTCTCGAACCAGGCCCTCACCCGCCTCCTACCGGGCTTCGGCGCGATAAGCCGCAAGGGCAACTTCTTCTCCTTGTTGCTTGTCTCGATGTCCACGCTATCGGCTATCGGCTACGACGAGATAAGAAAGCGGCGCTCGACGCGGGATCCACTCCCATATATTTTGATCGCGCTGCTCATCGTGCCGGTCTTCACGATATTGAATCCCGCCCAGCATCCTGATCTAAGGCTCACGACCGCGTCCTACACGCTCTTCGTCTGCCTCTTGGCCGCGGCACTGATGCTGAGAAGAAGATTCAGCGGACGCTGGTTCGGCCCGTCGCTGATCCTGCTGGTTATGCTCGACCTCTGCCTCGCCGGCTGGGCCAACTACCGCCAGGACATAAACGAGGACTTCTATCGCGGCGCACGGCCGGCTCCCCTCCCCGCTTTCAGCGGCCGCACGCACCATGCCGCGGGGGTGATAACGATCCACAAGCGGCTATGGCCGGACAGCTACGAGGAGTTCTTGCTAGGCACGGAGGGCCTGGGCCTGCCGGACCTTAACCTGCTCACCGCAACATACTGCGTCGTAGGTTACGGCTCTTTCACGCCGCGCGCTTACCTTGAGATACTCCGCCGTGTGGAAGATGGCGAATACCGTTTCGCCGCAGTCACGAGGAGATATCAACTGCTGGATAGCGGCGCCTGCATATTGCGAAACGTGGACAAGGAAGGGCGGGCGCCGATGATGGCCGAGTATTTCAGGCACGGCGTGTTTCGCCGCGATGAAGGGCTGACTTTCGAACGTCGTCTGCCGGGAAGCATGGAACTAGCCACGTCAAGAGACGGTGAAGTGGTCGTGAAGGAGTGCTGGCATCCGGGCTGGAAGTTATATCGAACCGGCGAATCCTCCTTCGTCACGGCTTCCGCCGCCGCTAAAGCTTTGGCGGACAAGACGGCGGACATGCCGGCGACGCCCTTCGACTCGGTTTCGCCTCGCTCAGGGCCAGCGGCGAACAGGCATTCAATTGAGCGGTTGTCGGGACTGATAAGGTTTAAGGCAGAAAGCGGCGGGCGTTACCTGCTGCGCTTTGAGCCGTTCAGCTTCAAGCTGGGATTATTCATTACCCTCTTATCGCTGGCGGCAATAGGCGCGATATCGGCAAGCCGATTCGCACCGCAGAGCATGTTCGTCGATTGTCGTTAGTCGTTGGTCGTTCGTGCACCATCGTGCATCCTGATGCCCTAGCGACTAGCGACAACTTACTTTACCGAAAGTAATCCACCGCGTTTCTGAAGATCGCCATCCCCTCCCCCTCCTCAGGTATGTTCTTCCCAGCGCGGCGGTATTTCTCTTTTAACAACGTCCAGTCATCGCGATGCGTGAAGTGTATGTTCCGCTCCGGGTGCGGCATCATCCCCAGCAGGCGCCCGCTAACGTCACATATGCCGGCGATGTCGTTGAGCGCGCCGTTCGGGTTGTGGGGAAATACCCTCTTGGCCGGTTTCCCATCCGCCCCCAGATAGCGCAAGGCCACCTGCCCTGCTCTCTCCAGCTTCTTCAGTACGGTCGGGCGCGCGTAGAACTTCCCCTCCCCGTGCGCCACGGGAGCGCGCCAGCGCTTGATACCGCGCGTTAAGACGCATTTCCGCGACGCCACACCGAGCTCCACCCAGCGGCATTCGTAACGCGCGGTGTCATTGTGTACCAGGGCTACTTCCCTCATGCCGCAGCGCCCATTCAAGGCAGGCAGCAGGCCCAGGTTTACCATCACCTGGAAGCCATTGCAGATGCCCAGTACCAGCTTGTCGGCACTCACAAAACGCTCCAGCTCCCGCCAAAGGTTGTTGCGGATACGGCTGGCCAGGGCATTGCCGCTCCCGGTGTCATCACCATACGAAAACCCTCCCGGGAAGGACAGCACCTGGTAGTCTGCCAGCTTCCGTCTCCCATCGATCAGGTCATTCACGTGCACCACCTCTGCCCTGGCGCCGGCTTTTTGAAAGGCGAAGGCCGTTTCATCGTCACAATTTATGCCGTAGCCGGTTAGGACTAGGACTTTTGGTTTAGCCACTTGTTCGTTCCTCGTGCCTCGCATTTCGCATTTCGTTCACCTGACGTAGCGACATGCGCTGCACCATGCACGCTGCACGGACTAATAATCCCTAAATCGCTTCTTATACGCCTCCGCCAAAACCGTCACCTGCGCGTCCAACACCACCTTGCCAGCCAGACCCCGAATCTCGAGGCGTGGGTCCTGTCGCACCACACCGATACAAGAGCAGGCCAGACCCCGCATCAACCGTTCGAAACGAAGCGCCCGGTTCCCGGCGGGAACTGTCACCAGCAACCGGCCCTGGCTCTCCGAAAAGAGCAAGTGGTCGTCACGCCTGATCTTCCTCGCCACAACTATTTCGCGCAAGTCCAGGCCCAGGCCTAGCCCCCCGGCGATTACTGTCTTGGCGCACGCCACACCCAGGCCGCCCAGGGTCAGCGAAATAGCCGAGGCCGGTAGTTCCTCGACCACCGCCTGGCCGAACCGTCGATAGAGATGCCAGTTTTGCGCGGCGTGCACGCGCGGCACCGAATTGCCGATCGCCTTTCCCGCAGCGCCACGCTTGCCTTCACTATGCGACAGGAAATACTCGCTGGCGCCCAGTTCCTCCCGAGTGGGGCCCAACAGGTAGACGCGATCCCCTGCGCACTTGGCATCCAGCGACAGACACTTAGCCGTGTCCTCAATCACTCCCAACGACGAAATAAGCAATGTCGGTGGCACGGAGATCTTGGCGGGCCGCCCCTTGGCGTCATAACCCTTGAAGTCGTTAAACATGCTGTCCTTACCAGATATGAAGGGAGTGTTGTAGGCACGCGCCAGGTCATAGCAGGCCCTGGCGGCTCGTTTCAGCTGGCCCAAGCGATAAGGCTCATCGGACGAGCACCAACAGAAGTTATCCAGCAACGCCATATGGTCGACCTGCCCCCCGGCCGCCACCGCGTTACGGATCGCCGTATCTATCGCGGCAGCTGACATCCAGTAGGGATCAATGTCACCATAGGCCGGATAGAGGGCGTCTGACAGCACTACGCCGCGCCTTGAAGCGGACAAGGGGCGAACCACAGCCGCGTCACCCAGTACCCGTCCCACCCCCTGTACTGGCTTGATGACCGAACCGGCCTGTACCTCGTGGTCATACTGCACGGCGATAAATTCCTTGCTGCAGATATTCAGCCGGTCCAGCATCTTGGTGAGTTGCCGGGCCAGGCTGCGTGGCGGGGCAAAGCGAGGTTCAGGGCGCCGTTTGACCCGGTAGCTGGAACAAAGTTTCTTGGGCGGCAGCCCATCGTGAAGGAACTTCAGAGGCAGATCCATCACCAGCTTACCCCCGTACTCGACCCGGCAGTTGCCATCTGCGGTGAATTCGCCGATCACGGTGGCCTCTACACCCCGCCTTTCCATGAGGCGAACGAACTGTCCCAGCTTCCCGGCTGGCACAGACAGGGTCATCCGTTCCTGTGACTCAGATACCCATATCTTCCAGGGCGAGAGGTTGGGGTACTTCAACGGCACCGCCGACAAGTTGACCCGGCAGCCGCCGCATTCCTTGGCCATCTCCGCCACCGAGCAGGATAGCCCTCCCGCACCGTTATCCGTGATAGAATTGTAGAGCCGTTTATCCCGAGCTTCCTTGACGATCACATCACTGAGCTTCTTCTGCGTGATCGGGTCACCTATCTGCACGGCGGAGGCGGGGCTGCCGGAGCTGAGCGCCTCCGAGGAAAAGGTGGCACCATGGATACCGTCCTGTCCCACGCGCCCACCGACCATCACTATCTTGTCTCCCGCCCGGGCCCTCTTTCGCTCAGCTCGCTCCCGGCCCAGGCGCCGCGGCATCAGGCCGATCGTGCCAACAAAGACCAGCGGCTTGCCGCGGTAACGGGGATCGAAACAGGTGAAACCGTGCGGCGTGGGTATCCCTGAGCAATTGCCCCCCACCTGCACGCCGTCCACCACCCCGTCCACAATCCGCCTGGCCGGCAACAGGGGATCCCGACGGCCCGGCAACCGGTAGAGTGGCTGGGCAAGCGCCGGATCCGCGAAGCAGAAGCCATACCTGTTGATCAATGGCTTGGCGCCCATGCCGAAACCTATCGTATCCCTGTTAACGCCAACGATCCCGGTTATCGCCCCGCCGAAGGGATCAAGCGCGGAAGGACTATTGTGTGTCTCGACTTTGTCCGTCACCATGTAGTCATCATCGAAGACGATGCCGCCTGAGTTATCTTTGAAGACCGACAGGCAAATATCCCTGCGTCCCTGCTTCTTCCGTATCTCGTTCGTGGCTCTGGCGATGTAATGATGAAAGACTCCCTGCTTCACTTCATCAAGTTCCGCGGCGAAGATAGTGTGCTTGCAATGCTCGGACCAGGTCTGGGCCAGCGATTCCAGCTCCACGTCGGTAGGCTTCCTCTTCAGTACCTTGCGAAAGTAATCGCGGATGACCTTCATCGACGGCAGGTCCAAGGCCAGAGGGCCGCGGCCGTCTATCCCCTTGCGCGACAGCTCTGCCAGCCCCTTGTCGTCCAGCTCCAGGTCTACCTCGTCCACCGAGATACTGTCGACCAGCTTCACCCTCGGCACACTCACGCCCATACCTCCCCGGCGATAACCGCGCGCGTCTTTGAGCTGCAGCCGCTCGATCAAGGGATTGTAAAACCCCGCCGCGAGCGACGCCAGCTGCCGCCGGGACAGCTTGCCGTGGCAGAAGACAAGGCGGGAGCTGTAGACTCCCTCACCATCGCGGAACTTGACGCCCAGCAGGTCCTCCGCCGCCTCGCGCGCGGTATTGCCAACGTTATCCGTCACGCCCGGCAGGAAGCCGATCTCAAACGCCCAGTCAAAGCCCTGCGGCGACAGGGGCCTATCGATCAAAGGAATCTGCGTGACCGGGTTGGCCAGCATATCAGCCAGCTTCTTCAGCTCGCCCGCTTTCAGCGTCCTGTCGATGGTATAGACATCGGCGATCTTGAGCTGGCGCAGTTCGCCGCCGGCGGGCATGCGATGCATCTTCTTTAGCATCACCCGCCCCCGCGCGTCGTCGATTGTCGTCTCGATCTCTATTCTATGGGCCATGTCATCTCGAAGTCGGAGGTCGGACATCGGAGGTCGGAACAAGCGCTGCCGACTTCCGACTTCCCGGACTACCTCCCAATCTCCTCCAACACCCTTCTCAATTCCCCCCACTCCTTGCCGAAGCCCGCCCAGTCCCCCCGCCTGAGCTTCTCATCCGCCTTCTGGAAATGCTTCAGGGCCTCGTTGGCAGTGGCGCGCCGCGCCGCTTTCTTCTCCCCGCTGACTGCTTCCTCCTCGAAGACATAGCCGCCGCCGCCGAATATCTCGTCCAGGGCCTCGCCCAGGGTTCGTCTCATCGTCAAGCGGTTGCCGTAGGCGACGATGACCCGTTTCAGCTCCGGGATCTCGCTCCTATCGGCCTTGAGATACAAGGGCTCAACATAGAGCAGCGAATCCTCCACGGGGATCACCAGCAGGTTGCCGCGGATGACCTGCGAGCCCTTCTGTCCCCAGAGGGTGAGCTGCTCCGAAATGCGCGGCGTCTGGTCGATCCTCGCTTCTATCTGCATCGGCCCATAGACCAGCTTGTCCTTGGGGAACTTGTAGAGCATCAGCTCACCATAATGCTCAAGGTCGCAACGCGCGGCCAGCCAGGCTATCATGTTGTCCTTCTTCGCCGGGGTGAAAGGGAGCATCAGGATGAATTCCTCCTTCTCCGCCCCGGCCAGCTTGGCGATGATGTAGTAGGGCTCCATGTGCCGCTCACTCTCGTAGTGGATCTCGTTGGGCACCGCCCAGAGGTCTTCCTTGTTATAGAACACCGAGTGATCAGTCATGTGATACAGGGTCAGCATGTGCGCCTGTAACTGGAACAACCCCTCGGGGTAGCGGATGTGTTCCTTCAGGTCCGCTGGCATCTCGGCGAACGGCTTGAAGATGCCGGGGAATATCTTGGCGTAGGAATTGATAACCGGGTCATTTCCCTCTACCAGGTAGAAATCCACGGAGCCGTTGTAGGCGTCTATCACTATTTTCACCGAGTTGCGCACGTAGTTCAGCTCGCGGTAGTTCCAATGCACCCTCTGCGCGTAGGGGAACATGTCGGTGGTAGTATAAGCATCCTGGATGAAGAAAAGGCGCCCCTCGTCAGAGATGACCAGGTACGGGTCCTGGTCAAGCGCCAGGAAGGGCGCCAGCTTCTCCACGCGTTTTCTGATCTTGCGGTAGAACATCAAGCGGCTCTCGCTGCCGATAGAACCCGTGACCAGCATCTTGAAACTGCGGAACTTCCAAGCGAACAGCGCCCGCCGCAGGAAAGAGCCGATCGCCAGCCCGCCCTTGCCCTCGTAGGAACAGTACTGGTTCGTGTCGCCAAGCGGGTAGTCGAATTCCCGTTCATCTGTCCTCACGATGACCTCGCTATCCGTCCGTTCCCCGTAGTATATCTCCGGCCTGGTCACCTCGATGTCCACCTTCGACACGGGCGGTATGTCCTTGATCATCATGTCGGGCATCCCTTCCCCCGTGACCCGGTCCACGGGCGAGAGACAAAGGCCGTAACCGTGCGTGAAGATAAAGGTACGGTTTACCCAGGTCTGTGCCTGCTGGGGCATCTGGTCCTGCGACAGCTCGCGTCCGCTGAGCATCACCTGCCTGTATTTGCCGTTCAGCATATAGCGGTCGACGTCGATATCGGCGAAGTCGTAGTAGAGGCGTATCTCCTGCAATTGCTTGTAGGTCTGCAGCAGCGGCCTGTGGTCCCAGAGGCGGACGTTGGACATGGTTCCCGAGTTACGGTTGATCGCCGCCATAGTCAGCCCCTCGGCCACGGGAAATTCCTTTTCAATCACCCCGTCTAGCCCGTAGGCCAGCCGCGTGTATTCGATGTTGCGCTCTATGTAAAGGCCCTCCTTCTTCAGTTCGTTCGGCTCGACCACCAGCTTCTGCATGACCACAGGGAAAACCGCCTGCGCCAACACCGCCACCGCCACCAGGCCGCCCACGGCGAAAAGGGGCAATCTCAACCCCTTCCTGAAGATGCCCACGACGAGGGCGAGGACGAGCACCAGGGCGGCCAGCAGCGCCAGGTGCAAGGCCGGCAGGCTGGCGTGAATGTCGCTGTAACTCGCGCCGAAGGCCACGCCGTTGTCGGAGAACACCAGCTCATACATGTCCAGGCGGTAGACAGCCATCTGCAGCACGATGCCGAAAGCGGCCAGCAAGAAGAGGTGGCCCTTCACGCCCGGGGCGAACTCAGGCCGCAGCGGGGCCGGCCTCAGCCTCAGCGCGCCGTTGATAACGTAGATGGCCAGGCAGCCGCTGAAGGCGAGAAAAACCAGGAACTTCCCCTGGCCGAGGATGAACCCCAGGAAGGGCAGGACGAAGGCGTAGAAGCTGACGTCCCTGCCGAAGATGGGGTCCGCCAGGCCGAAATCGCTCGGGTTCAACAACAGCAGGCACTCGCGCCAATGGATCACGGCCGCCAGCGCCGCGGCCAGGGCGAAGAAGGCGGAGACGCCGATGAGCAGGAGCTGGTACCCCTTGCCCGCCACCGGCAATTCGCGCAGGGGGATGATGTTATCTCCCTCGAATTCCCTCACGCGGGGGACGAATTTTCCGGTCAGTGCCAGGTTGCCGTAAAGAAAGGCAAAGAACAGCAGCCCGAAGACGAAAAACAGCGACAGCTTGGCTGCGAGCATTACCCTGAAGACCACGGAATAGCCCAACGCCTGGAACCAGAGCCAGTCGGTATAGAGGTCGACGATGCGCCCCGAGAACAAGAGCAACGCGAATACTGCCAGGGCAATTAGCCAGATAAGCCGATTCTTCATTTCAATGCTCCCTTGTAAAGAGTGTCAGAAAACCTGTTCGCCGCGATCAATACCCCAACTTCTGCCGAACCAGTATCACGCTGATCCGGCCCCTGGTGAAACTCTGAAAGCCGGTGAAGAGCAACTGCGAACATATGCGTGTCTCCCCGCGGCAGTCCATGCATTCCCCGCTCTCGCCGCACGGGTTAGG
>CBDVCL010000053.1:0-9074 GCA_965372475.1 uncultured bacterium
CCTTGCTGAGGCTGAAATCGATGAGCTTGACTTCGTTAGCATCGGTGACAGTCAGCGAGGCCAGGAGCTGGGGAAAGACGACAATGTCCTTCACCGGCAGGACGGGAACCAGCTCAGGTATCTTTAACTCCATGATCTCGGCAGGCGGGGGCGTTTTTTCCGGGGGCATTACGGTTCCTTATCTGTTTGCGCCGCGCTTCGTCCTGAACCTTTAGGTTCAGGACGAAGCGTGGTGCTCAGGGCTCTATCGTTATGGTTCGCCGCGGCTTGCCCTTGCCTGTGGATTTTGGCAGTTTGATCTCGAGGATACCATCGCGGTAAGTGGCCTTTATATGGTCTGATTCCACGGGCACGGGCAAGCGGATCACGCGCTCGAAATAGCCGGAGTTGAGCTCGAGCTGGCGGTAGTGGATATCTTCTTCCTGCGGCCAGTGTTCGCGGCGCCCGCTGATGGTGAGGCGCCCAGAGGCATAGGTGACGTTGAAATCGGCCGCCTTGATGCCGGCGATCTCCATGCGCAGCACGAACCCTTTCTTGGTCTCGAGCACGTCGCATGGCGGGTGCCACTTCTTGGTCGAGAAGTGGAAAAGGTCGCTGCCCCGGGGGGAGAAGGTCTCAAAAAAAGCGTCGAGCTCGTGCTCCAGGTGGTCCATCTCATCGGCAAGGTGCAGGGGTCTCTTTCTTGTCTTCATAGTGTCCTCCTCGTCGCGAAAACTCAATGAATTCAGCAAGGAGATTATAGTGGCATGGGGATGAGTTTTCAAGGTATTTGTTGCCTTTAGCCGAGCGCGCCAAGGTTCGTCTTAGGTCCTCGGCGAACTCCGCCCCCACGCCCCCATGTCTTCCTGTCGGAAGACAGGAATGGGGGCAGATGCGGGGGGGCGTCCTCAGCGGACAAAGTAACCCATTACCGTTTGTTTTGACAAACATACGGTGGATGTGCTATATGAAGGTAATGGTTTTTGACCGGAATGAGATAAAGAAGATACTTGTGGTGCGGTTTGGCGCGTTCGGCGATGTGCTGATGACCTTTCCTCTCTTGGAAGCACTGAGGGAGATATTTCCGGGGGCGGTCGTTGACTACGCCGTCTTTGACGGTTTCAAGCCCCTGCTGGAGACAGCGCTCCAGCCGCCGCGCCGCGTTATCGTTCTCAAGCGAAGCGAATGGCCCCGCATGAACCCGTTGCGTCTCTTGCTCGACCAGCTCGGTTACGTGCGGCAGGTACGGCGCGAGAGATATGACCTGCTCATCGATCCGCTGTCCAATACGCGCAGTTTCTTCCTCGCCCTCTTCAGCCGGGCGCGATTCAGGCTGGGTATCAGGCACGGCGTCAGGGGCATTGCCTACCACCTGGCGATGCGGGAGGTGGAACGCAAGTACGGGGCCGAAGTACCCCTCGACCTGCTTCGGGCGCTGGGTTTGGAGGTGCCTTCGAGCCGGCCGCGGCTGAAGGTTCCCGCTGCCGAACAAGGGTTTGCCGCCGATTATTTTCGGCGCGAGAGGCTGGAGAAGAGAGAGGTGGTGCTGCTGCATGCTACGGGCAGTTGGCCTTCCAAGGTCTGGCCGGCTGAGCACTTTGCCGCCGTGGCCAAGGGGCTGGCCGCGGCTGAGAGGACGGTGCTCGTGTTCTGGGGTCCCGGGGAGAAAGAAGGAGCTCAGAAGGTGGCGGACATCTCGGCAGGGGCTTGCCGCCTCCTGCCGCAGACGACGATACTACAGGGAGCGGCGATAATCGAACGCTGTAAGCTGATGGTAACCAACGACACGGGTCCCAAGCATATCGCTCAGGCGCTGGGCGTTCCCACGGTATGCGTTTATGGGCCGACCTGGAGGGAATGCTGGGGGCCGGGCGGGGAGCGGAACGTGGAGATACAGAGAGAGGTAGACTGCGGCCCCTGTGACAAGACGGAATGCGAGGACCCGCACTGCATGCACGGGGTGAAACCGGCCGAGGTACTGGAAGCGGCGCGGGGCCTGTTGGCCGGGTTCGGGAGGAAAGGTGCGCGAAAAAAAACAGGCGAGTAACCTGCCGGCCGTCGTCTTCGCCGTCTTCTGCCTGGCCCTCTTCTTCGGCTTCCTGGGGAACTTCCCCCTGCCCCTGCTTGACCACCTGCGGGCCTGGCTGGGGGCACTGGGCGTGGCCCTGGCTGCTTACGCTCTCGGCGCTTACCCGGCGCGGCGGTTGGGGCTGTGCGATGGGCTGCCGGGCGCGCTGGCGGCACTGGGCTTGGGGTATGGTGGGCTATCGCTGCTGGTGTTCCTGCTGGGCGTGGCCGGCTGGCTTGGCACTTACAGCGTGGGCGTACCGTCGGCGGCCCTGGCATTGCTGGGGCTGGTCCTGGCGCGCCACCGGCTGAAAGGAGCGCGTCTGCCGGCTCTGAGTTGGCCGGGGGCGGCCCTGCTTGTCTTCGCGGCGGTGTCTTTCTTTTCGGCGCTGGCGCCCCCCACTTATAGCGACGCCCTCGTCTATCACCTGGCGCTGCCGGCGAAATACCTGCGCCAGGGAACACTCGAGCCCTGGCTTTTTGTCGTCTACTCGCATTTTCCCCAGCTGGGCGAGCTGGGATACCTGCCGGCCCTGGTGCTGGGAGGTGACCTGGCCGTGCAGTTACTGCACGCGTCATTCGGCTTGGCGACCGCGGCGGTACTATATGCCTGCGGCGCAAAGTTGTGGGGAAAGCGGCAGGGACTGATCGCGGCGTTGATATTCTACTGCTGCCCCCTCGTCGCGGTGCTAAGCGGCATGGCGTCGATAGACCTGTTGCTCTCGTTCTACGCCGCGCTGGCCTCAATGCTGGCATTGGGGCAGATGGAGCGCGCCACGTTGCGCGGCATGCTGGCCGTGGGGCTTTTCTGCGGCATGGCCCTGGCGACCAAGTATATCGGCCTGGTCTTGCTATGGCTGTTCCCGGTGTTGCTGGTGGCGGGGAAGACGCGGCGGCTGGCGTGGCTGGTGCCCCTGGCGGCGCTTGCCGTCTACCTCCCCTGGGGTATCAAGAACGTCGTTTACACGGGTAACCCGTTCTACCCGCTCTTCTACAGCGCGCTGGGAGGTGAGTTCTGGAGCGCGGCGCAAAGCGCTCGCTACCTCGCTGAGCTGGAGTCGCTGCGGCCGGTGGGGAACAAGCTGCTGGGCATGCTGCTTGCCCCCTGGCGGCTCAGCGTGGGCACGAAGTGCTATCTCTTGCACGGCGTAACAGGGCTGGCTTTTCTTCTCTTCCTGCCCTTTTCTTTCCTGAAGCCACGGCCGCGGGGACTGCGCCGCCTGGTCTCCCTGGCGCTGCCGCTGTTCCTGCTCTGGGCTGTCAGCTACTACGTGCCGCGTTTCCTCGCTCCCGTGCTGCCCCTGCTTGCTGCTTGGTCGGCCCTGGGGTTTTGCCGCCTGGAGCAAGGGGGAAAGTTCCTGCGCTTGGCGGCGCGGGGAGCGCTGGCCTTGGTCGTGGCCTATAACCTCCTGCTGGTGTTCGTCGCTGCGGCAGGGCGCAGTGTGCTCGAAGGCGTCCTGGCAACGAGCACCTATAGTCGCGGCGAGGCCACGCTGCGCGGCAGGGAGGCATACCTGATGAAGAAGCTGGACCACTACGGCGCGGCCAGCTACATAAACAGCAACACCGCCGCCGATGCGAAGGTGCTGCTGGTCGGCGAAACGCGGCCCTATTACTTCCGCCGGCGGCTCGTGCTCAACGTGACGCACGACAAGACCGCGGTAGACGAGCTGATGAAAGGCGCTGAAACGCCCGGGGAGATGAACCGCCGCTTGAAGGAGGAGGGCATCACCCACGTGCTGATAAATCCCGACGAGCTGGCCCGCTGGCACGGGGAAAAGGGCTACCTCCCCTGGCATCGTGAACGCTACCAGGCTTTCCGCAAAGCCCTGAGAAGCTGGCGACTTGTATATACGGATGCGAATTGCCAGGTTTATTCGGCGGGCGCGAAAGCCCCGAGCGCTAGCTTGGGGAGCGAGCGCTAGAGATATCGCCCGCCTTGGCGGGCGCGCATATCGGCGCAAGAATACCACCGGCTTCAGCCGGGGCATGCTTACTCTTGCGAGACGGTCTTGAAGTAGTAGTCCCGCCCGTGGAGGGAGAACGCCAAGCGGTAGTTCTCTTTTACCGCCCGCCTGAAGTCCGAAGGGAAGAACTCCTCTTGCACGAAGGGATAGAGCTGGATCATCGCGAACCTGCCCTGCCGGATATCCCGAAGCAGGCCCGCCGCTTTGAAGACCCCCTTGTGATATAGGTTGGCCATCTGGTGGGGCTCATAGAGCAGGGGCTTGCCGCTGAGCACGACGAATTCATAGTCCCTGGCGAGGACGTTTCCGTTTATGCCCCGGAATACCTGCAGGGATTCCAGTTTCGCCCTGTACTCCTCTTGAGACGGCAGGCGGGGCAGCGGACGCTGGGCGCCGCAGAGGACGGCGCAAAGCAGGAGGGCTAGCGCGGCGATACGCATCGGACGGCTGCGCGCGGAGAGGTATGCCTGCAGGGCGCCGCCGGTGAGCACCAGGGATACCGCGAGGAACTCAAGGAAATAATTCTCTGCCGCGCCGCTCTTGCCCGTGCCGAGGAAGATGATCAGGGAGACGGGGAGGTAATAGGCGAAAGGGCTGCGGCAGCCGAGACGTAACAGATAAAAGGCGCAACCAAGCAGGAGTGGCCAGTGGTAGCGCAGAAAGACCAGGGCGAAGGCGTCCAGCTGGCGCGCGTTGAATGGGTGCAGGTTGTAAGAGATGGTATGCTTGAGGAACTCGCCGCCGGATTGGAACTGCAGGAAGGTACAGCTTGCGCCAAGCAGCAAGCCGGCGGCGAGGCAGAAGGGGACTAGATCGCGTCGTCGGCGGTGGAGCAGGAAAACGAACAGCGCCACGGCGCCCAGGGCGTAGCTCTGCTTGGCCAGGACAGAGAGGGCGGCGGCAAGGCCGGCTAGGATAGCGTTCCCTTTGCCGTGCCACCGCGCCAGCAAGGAGAGGGCGATAAGCATCAAGAGAAGGGCCAGCATGTCAACGCGGCAGAGGGTGGCCCAGGTCGGCGCGGGGTAAGCGAGGAGAAAATACAGCGAGAGCGCCAGGGAAAGGAACAAGCCCAGGCCGAGGCGGCGCAAGTTGACCAGGATCAGCAGACAGACACCGAGGGCGCAGAAGAAGGAAACAGCCCTGCCGGGGGCAAAAGACGGCGGACGGTCGGTGGAAACGAGGCACAGCAGCATCTGGTAGAGCGGCGTGTAGCAGGTGTTGATATAGGGCGGCACTTCTATGTCCCGGTAGAGCGATTCGCCCGCCTGGATGAGGCGCACCTGGTTGAGGATGATCGCTTCGCCGTAAAGATGCTGGAAGGGGTATATGATCCTGCGGCCGGCGGTGGCGAGAGAGACGAGGAAGTAGCCGGCGACGAGACAGAAGACAAGGAGGACGAGGCCCTTCTCCCAGCGCCGGTACCCGGACTGGCCCATTCTTAGCATCGCCATGATAGTATTCTAGCACAGAGTAAGGTAGCAAGGTTGCAAGGTAACAAGGTGATATTAAGAAGGGCGAGCCAACGGCTCGCCCTTCTTAATATTACCTGTATCCTGTCTACAGCCACAGTGCCGTTCGCAGGGCCGCCAACGGCGACGAACGCCTGCCTGGATGCCATAACCTATACGGGGAATTGCCGCCATATCACTCAAGATGGCTACGCTTACAAGCCCTGGGGCCTGCCGAGTTGGGATTCTTATGGCAATGGCAACTCATACGGCAGTATCACCGCGGCCGGGATGTGGTCTGCGTGGTGCACGGACGTTGCTGGTAATAGTCCTGCGGATTACGGCCCTCAGGTGACAGTTCCCCAGAGCTGGTTTAATACCATTCCTGTTGACTATTTAGTCGAGACAAACCCATATGTAGCCGGAGAGAGGCCGTGGTACTTTTATTACTTCTGGACTTTTGCCAAGGCCTATACCATGCACGGTTTAACTCATGCCGGGTCGCCGCTTAAGGAGTGGTACCATGAATTTGTTAAGCGTATCTATACCATCCAACGGGCTGACGGCAGATGGTATTGGATAGCAAGCGCTGAACACAAGAACCTGGCCACGGCAATGGCGGTCCTGGGCCTGCAAATAAGGGACACGGTCTATAGCGGCGAACTGGCGATTATCCTCGGCAGCCCGGCCACCATATATGTTACCGATGAGCAGGACAGGGTCACCGGGATAGTGAACGGCCAGGTAATAACAGAGATCCCCTCCTCAACAGCCACGGGGGTGGGTGTTGAGCCGCAGGAGGTCAGGATAGCGCAACCGCTGGGCAGATACACCATAACGGTCGAAGGAGCGCCGGGCGGTGGATACGACCTTGCTATCAACGGTTACCGGGAGGGGATAAGGATATCCAGGGACCGGACCACTGCCACGATCCCGTCATCCGGCTCTAAGGAATGGGGTGTAAGCGTCGCCAAGATGATGGGGCCGATGAATGTCTACAGCACCCTTCCCCTGGCGCCGCCCGTGGTGGAAGCTACCGTTAGAGTGAAGCCTGAGACGCTGAAGCTCTCCAGCAAAGGTGATTTCACGGTATTCATCCAGCTTCCGGAGAATTATACCGTAGCGGATATTAACCTCGATACAGTCGAATGCGAGGGCGCATCCGCGGTAAGAGGCAATGTCGCCAAGAACACTCTCGTGGTCAAGTTCGACAGGCAAGATCTTGAGGGTGTGGAACCGGGTGACGCGGTTGTTTTCACAGTAGAAGGTGAAATGTATGACCACACCCGATTTACTGGGACGGATACAATAAGAGTAATGGAATAGACTCCGGTCAGAGTCAAACCCGACCGGATATTGTGAAAGAGGGGGAGCTTCCAAAGCTTCCCCTCTTTCTTGTAACAGCTATATCCATTATGCAATCAATCTTGACAACGTGATTGGATGTGGTAGGCTTACAATGCGAGTGGCTATCCAATGGGTTGGGGATCATTATCAGGCAGCACTCGAGGATATTGTAGCATGGGTGTAGCATTGAGGAAGATAATCAGATCACTTGTGATCTTGCTGGCGCTAACACAACCAAATGGAGTCGCCCAGATAGGCAGCGACTGGGTGGAGGCGACTGCGGATGCAGGATTCTGGGGAAGATATGACCATACGAGTGTGGTATTTAGTAGCAAGATGTGGGTAATTGGTGGTGCTACGCCAGCGATCATGAATGACGTCTGGTATTCGTCTAACGGGCAGAATTGGCTGGAGGCGACCTCTGCAGCTGCTTTCAGTGAAAGAGGCGCCCACAGCAGCGTTGTTTTGGACAACAAAATGTGGGTGATTGGTGGCGTGGACTCCTCACCTGTGACTTATTACAATGACGTGTGGTATTCAACAGATGGGGTTAATTGGATCGAGGCCACGGGCTCGGCTGGATTCAACGAGAGAATGGAGCATACCAGCTTGGTCTTTGACAATAGAATGTGGGTTATCGCGGGATTCATAGATAGCTCTCTCAATGCTAAGAATGACGTTTGGTATTCAACGGACGGCGTAAGTTGGACGCAAGCGACAGCCGCGGCAGATTTTAGCGAGAGAGGGCATCACACCAGCGTGGCATTCGACAGCAAGATGTGGGTGATAGGGGGACTTAACAATGTAGAAGGGGCGAAATCGGACGTCTGGTATTCAGTTGACGGGGTAAACTGGGTTGAGGCGACGAGCAGTGCTGCTTTTGGAACTAGACAAGCTCATTCGAGTGAAGTGTTTGACGGTAGGATGTGGGTAATCGGGGGAGGTAATGGTTCTTCTAAGAACGACGTCTGGTATTCGGTTGATGGGGTGAATTGGATCGAAGCAACGGCTGCGGCGGGGTTCAGCCCAAGAGGCGAAAATACCACGGCAGTTTTCGACAGCAGGATGTGGGTAATAGGAGGGGTTGATCCGGCGTATCTTAACGATGTCTGGTATTCCCCACCTGACCCTACCCCGACTGTTTCAGCAACAATCACCCCAACGGAAACAATATCCCCAACAGAGACCATAACACCTACTGCTACTCCTACAGGAACAGCGACCATCACTCCAACCGCATCCCCTACCTTGACAGTCTCGCAGACGGCGACGGCAACTCCGACGCGGACGGTAACTCCTACCCTGACCGGCTCCGCTACTCTGACGGTCACTCCTACCATGCCGCCCACGCCTACCGCGACTCCTACAGTCACTTTAACCTTCACCCCTACCCCCGGCATCCAAGAGATAGTCGTCTACCCCAATCCCTTTGACCCTGATAAAGCGGTCGGCGGAAAGCTGAAGATCAAGGGACTGCCTGACGGTGCAAGGGTGTGCATTTACACGGTATCCGGCGAGCTAGTCGTAGAGCTGAAGGAAGAGAATGGGATGGCTTACTGGGATGGCAGGAACGCGAGCGGGATCGTGGTATCAATAGGCTCGTACGTCTATGTGGTCGAGAAGGGCAAGGAGACGCTAAAACGTGGTAAAATAGTGGTGCAACGATGAGCAAGAGAGCGATTACAGGGCTATTCGCTTTGACATTGGCCACTGCCCCTCTATGCGCCGACGGAGCCGGCAGCACGAGCGCCAACTTCCTGAAGATCGGCGTCGGTGCCCGCCCGGTGGCCATGGGCGAGACCTTTGTGGCTGTGGCAGACGACGTGAACGCCATCTATTGGAATCCTGCCGGTATGGTTCTTTCTCGCGGCCTCGGCTTTACTACCTCACACAGCGAGTGGTTCGCCGGTATCAACCACGAGTTCTTTGGCTACAGCCAAAAGTTAGGTTCCGTTGGGGCGATTGGAGCCAGTTTCACCTATCTGACCACTGGCAAGTTCCGCCAGACGCTCGAGACCCCCACTGGTGAATACGCAGGAGAGGGACCCGAGATCAGCGCATCTGATTTTGCTTTCAGCGCGGCCTACGCCCAGCGTCTTGGTCTATGGTGGGGTGGCGGTTTCTTCCGGCGCTCACTTGTCGGCATCAAAGCCACTGTTGTTGGTCAGAAGGCGGTGGAAGTATCGGGCTATGGTGTTTCTTTCGACCTCGGTTATATGTATGAGATATTGCGAAAGAAGCTCTACGTGGGTGCAGTGCTGTTGAA
>CBDVCL010000054.1:0-9068 GCA_965372475.1 uncultured bacterium
TGCCGAGCGAAGCGTTGATGCCGCCCTGCGCGGCGAGGGAGTGCGAACGAATGGGATGCACGCGCGAGATTATCGCGGTGTCGTATTTCTCGTTCGCAGCGACCGCGGCACGCAAGCCCGCGAGGCCACCGCCTACGACTAGCACGTCATGTTTGAAGTGCAGGCTCATTTCATTCGCCTGTCGCGCGTCCTGCGTCGCGTGTCTCGCGTCTCACACGACACGCGACTCGTGACACGTGACCCGTGACAAGAATTACATTGGCCGTTGATAGAAATAATAACTCGCGATACCGAAGACCACCAGGCCGATCACGTTAAAGCTCCAAAAGAGCAGTTTCTCCCGCTTGAAGCCGAGATCGATTATGATCGTACGGATCCCATACAAGCTGTGGAAGATAAACATCAAGAGGATGATGCTGTTATACAGGGGATCCTTGTGATACTTGGCGAAGGCGTCGGTGAAAACGTTGGTGTATTTCCCGGCGAGGACGTGACCGGCGAGAATATGGATACCGATCATGATGAAGAGAAGTACGCCCGTTATCCGATGGACTATCCATACAAACATGACTCCTCCTTAATCTATCCACAGATTACACGGATTCCACAGATTATCGCCAAAGCGATCCCCTGTCAGCAAAAGTAGTGGCGCAATTATATTGCCAGCGGCTGTCTTAGTCAAGGAGAAATAGACGGGGAATCTATCTACTGGGGGGAGTTTTTACCCCTCGCGTGGTAACGCCACTACCAGGCCCAGTGCAGTTGGCGGATTGATTTTTCAAGCTGAATAGCGTAAGATAGTGATCATGAAGAGAATAGTCATACTTGCTCTTATCTTGGCACTGGTGTTGCCATGCGCGGCCGGGCAAAAAGAAAGCGAGCCGAACAACACCCCTAACGAGGCCGACCCCTTGCCCCTGAAGGGCGTGCTTGAAGCCAGGGTATCGGGCCTGAAGGACACCGATTACTTCTACTATATAGGCACCGCCCCCCAGCGGGACCTGGTCAAGATCACGATAGAAGGCGCGACGCGTAAGTTCTTTCCCTTGCTGGACGTGCTCGACGCCGAGCGCCACGCCGTGGGCTCCGCGAACAGCCTGGATGGGGATGATATCGAGATGACCGTTTCCCTGCGCAAGGAGGAGATGCTGCACATGGCGGTCAGCTCCACTAATTCCTCGGGGGAACGCCTGCGCGGCACCGCGGCAAACTACACCATCGGCATCGAGCACCTGCATGCCTACGACGCGCACGAGCCGAACGAGACCTTCGCTTCCTACCAGCCGATGGACCAGCCCACGATAAAGGCCAACCTGATGGACGATATCGACGTGGACTACTACCGTTTCAAATACGCCGGAGACGTGCGCGACCGCATGGAGATCGTGCTAAAGCCCCGCGACGATTTCCGCCCCGAGCTCACTCTCTATGACCACAACCGCAAGCAGATAGAGCAGGTGAGCGACTTTGACCTGGGAGTGAAATTGCGCATCGAGTTCACCGCGGAAGAGAACGGCATATATTACCTCCGCGTGGATTCCCTTAACTCAATGGGCGACAAGGAGGATGCTAAGGGAGGCGATTACCGCCTCAGCTACAAACCGCTGAGGAGCTACGACGCGCGCGAACCTGACAACGATTTCTTCTCCTCGGGCGTTATCGCGCCGGGCGAGACGATAAGCGGCAACATCATGGACGAGGTGGACCGCGACTTTAGCAGGCTGGAGCTTCCCAAGGACCACTTCTATATATATGCTCACATAGAGAATGAATCCGATACGCTCCGCCCTGCACTGGATGTCTATGATTCGCGCAAGGTGCTTATCAAGAGCTTCGTGAACGAGCGTATAGGCGAAGATTTGAAGGGCTACCTTACTCTCACCCCCGAGCGGGCATATTATTTCTCGGTGGACGCGGTGAATTCGCAGGGAAATCGCCAGCGGGCGTCGCATGGAGCGTATTCGTTGACGGTTTATGCGAATACGGTGGATGATTTTACGCAGTGGGAGTGATTGGCTTGCAACCCTTCGGCTCACTTCGTTCGCTCAGGGCTAGGGTTGCAAGGGGAAACGACAAGGACGCCGGGTGACACGGTGTCCTTTTTCTATTCAAGCCGCTGCCGCAGCCGTACCCGGAGCGGAAAGGGCTATCTCAGCATCACCGCCGCGACCTGGCGCCCCGTCAGCGCGCCCTCGGCCCTGTGGGAAAATCCGCCTTCGCTAAGCCCACCTGCACATCGCACCAGCTACGGCGGGATTCCGATTTCATTATATGGCGCGTCACCTGAGCATGACAGCAGCGACTTGCCGTCCGGTAGCCGCGCCTTCTGCTCTGTGGGAAAAGAAATAATCGAGGTACTGCGCCGTGCAGAGATGAGTCTCGATGATGTTCTCTTTCTTGACGCCGACTTTGAGGAGTTGGGCACGGTTGGCGGCCGCCAGGTCCAGGCTGTAATGCTTCGGCCTTACAGTCTTGAAAAACGCCTCGCCGTCCCGGAAGCTCTTCCTCACGGTATCATCCACCTCATAACACTGCGGACAGATGGCCGGGCCGAGCACGGCCAGGCAATTCTCAGCGCTGGTGGCATACTCCTGGCCCATCTTCAGCACGGTCTTCATGCACAGATTAAGGGCGGTGCCCTTCCACCCCAGGTGGGCGATGCCGATAGCGCCTCGCACCGGGTCGACGATGACGAGGGGAAGGCAGTCGGCGACCAGCAGGCAAAGCGAGATGCCCGGCAGGTTGGTTATCATCGCATCGTGCCCGGTAAAGGCGTCACGACTGGAGTATAGGCCGCGGCCCTTGTCCTTTCTTTCCACCACCGCTATCACGTCCCCGTGCGCCTGGCCGCAGAAGGTGAAAGCGGTAAAGGGAAGGCGCAGGCTACGGGCGGCCCAGCGCCTGTTCTCGACCACCGCCCCGTCCGCGTCGCCGACCTCGAAGGAAAGATTACAGCCGCCAAAAGGGGCACGGCTCACGCCGCCGCCGCGCGTGGTGAAGCCAAGGCGGGCCGTGCCCTCTTTCTCCAGCCGGGGGATCACCACGGCAGTCATCTCGCCGCGCTTTCTTAATTGGATAGCGCTGTCTGATTTTATCGCCATAGCTCGCGGAAAGCTTCAAGACTTACCTATAACTATATCGTAAGTGCGGCTGTCGACCGCTCGGCTTTGTCTGGTATGGTCGCGGTCAACCGCTGACTGGATATCCTCCACTAAGTCCCGCGGACAACGACCGCCTATTTGGGCGCCCGCAGTGGGGCGCCCCTACGGTGATCGTTACGATATCTCCCACCAGGGGAGGGGAATTGGAACAGTCAATTCAGTATACACTAGCGCCCTTACTTCGCCAAGCGGCTTCGTAAGGCTTTGCGAGCGACTAGCAACCAGCGACAGCACTGATGGCCTTACTTCTTCGCATGCTTCCCGTTCCCCTCAACTAGTTCCTTGTAGTCGATTATCGCCCGGCAGATGGCCTCGGCCACCTTCTGGCGGAAGGAAAGGGTCTTGAGCTTCGCTTCCTCCTTCGGGTTGCTGATGAAGGCCACCTCCACCAGCACCGCCGGCATCTTGACGCTGGCGAGGACATAGAAAGGCCCCTTCTCTACTTTGCGGTCTTTCAGGCCCAAGCTCTTCTTCACCTGCCGTATCACCTGGATGCCCAGGTTGTTTGAACGCAGTTTGTAGGCCTCGTGCTGCATGTCGACCATCATGAAGTTCATCCAGTTGGTCGCCAGGTTCTCGCGGTCGGCCGAGCGGGCGGCGTTCGAGTTTGAGGCGTGGGCCGAGTATATGTACGTCTCCGCCCCTCGCGCGTAGCGGGAGCGGGAAGCGTTGCAGTGGATGCTTACAAAAAGGTCGGCCTTGCTCTTGTTGGCTCTCGCCACCCGCTTTTCCAGGGAGACGAAGCGGTCCTTGTCCCTGGTCATCACTACCTTTATGTCTTTCCTCTTCGCCAGGATCTTTCTACAGCGCTGAGCGATGTCCAGCGTGGCCGTCTTCTCATAGTACTTGGTTGGCCCCACCGCCCCGCTGTCATAGCCGCCGTGTCCCGCGTCGATCACCACTTTTCTCACGGTGTAGGGTCGCGGCTTCGGTTGCTTTTTTGGGCGGCTTGCCTTTTCCCCGCTAGGAGCCGGTGCGGCGGCAGTTGCCCCTTTGCCTATGGTGATCTGGTCGCCCTCGTCTTCCCATCTCACCGGTATCCCCAGCACCTCGCCGAGAACATCCACGCCGAACGGCACGCTGACCAACACTTCGCCCTCTTTCACCACCAGGCATCCGCTTGTGTGCTTGCGCAAACGCCCCTTGGCGTAGAGCAGGTCTCCACCAAGGATGAAGGTGCTGCGGTTGGCACCTTTGCTCACTACCAGCCGCCGCGGCATTTCATAGAAGTAGCAACGCGCGCCGACAAAAGAGGCGATCTCCCTAAGGGGCAGGTACTCCGTACCGGCCATGCGCACGGTCTCCACGGCCATGAAATCGTCCTTATAGCTGTACCTTATGTAGATCTTGCGGGCGAGGAGTGGCGTCGCGGTCGTCAATAGCAGCAAGAAGACCGCGAGCGAACCGGCGAATCGGCGAACCGGCGAATCCTCCTTCGCTGAAGCTACGGAGGACAGGTCGGCGGATATATGCCCCGCCTGCCCGCCATAGCCCTTCGGGGCTGAGCCCCTCAGGGGCGAAGTCCCTTGGCGAAGGCGGGTCGCCCCGTCGCCCCGTCGCCGTTTCGAACCTGTGCTCAGCTTATGAAGGACCACGGCAGATCACCTTTCAACCGTCTGAGATAATCATCCGCGCTAAGGCCGACAGCGGCAAGGGCCCTGTCAAACGGCTCGCCCTGCTGCGCCGTCCGTTGCAGAGCTTCACCCACCTCCCTGCCGCCCCGCGCAAGCACCAACTGGTGCAGTTGCTCGCGCGTAGCTTTCGCTTTCACGCGCACCCTTGGCGTCCGTTTCAGGCTCTTACGCACCAGGTCAGCCTGCCGCCGCCATGTGGCGAGCGGCGGCACCTCCGTCCGCTCCCAGGCCGTAGCGGCCTTGGGGATGAACGGATTGAGAACAAGGGTTAACAGCGAACGTCCCGCCGCCCCTGCCAGCCGCCGTACAAGGGCCGCTATCGCCTCGGCATCGTCCTCTCCCCCCGGCAGTCCCAGCAGGAAGTAGAGCTTTATCCTGCGTATTCCGGCCTCTGCCAAGGCAGCGACTTTTTCCTCGATGGCGTCATCACTAAGTTGCTTTCCCATCTTCTTCCTCAGGACCTCGCTTCCCGCCTCCGGCGCAACCGCCAGGCTCCTCACGCCGCCCTGCTTGAGCAGGGAAATCACGTCGCCACTTAGAAGGTCCAAGCGCAGGGAGTCCAGGGAGAGACCGAAACCCAGCCCGAGCAGGGATTCCATCACCTCGGCCAGTTGTCTTTCCTTTAGCGCCGTTGAACCGATAAGGCCAACCTGCCGCCGCCGTTTCCTGCCGGCCTCAGCGTTTTTTAACACGGCCGCCGTCTCCGCCGCGCGCGGCCGGCCTGACACCGAGGACAACAGGCAAAAAGAGCAGCGCTGCCGACAGCCCCGGCCTATCTCGACCAGGTGCATCTCCCCGAAGTGCGCCTCGTCGCTTAGGACCCAGCTGCAAGCGGGCGATTGCGGAAAGCCGGCGTACACCCGCCGCTCGACCCGTGTCTCCCCTTGCCGAGCAGAAGGTATCAAGACCCCCTCTATCTTCCCTGCCGCCAGCGGCGGACGGCCCAGGTCCTGGCGCAGGAAAAGGGCGATGAACTCTCCCAGGGACTCCTCGCTTTCCCCCAGGAAGACGGCGTCAAAGAAATCACTCAAGGGCAGGGGATTGGCGCTCACGGCAATGCCGCCGGCGACCATCAGCGGGTGGCCTTCCTTCCGCTCCTCGTGCCGCAGGGGGATACCCGCCCCCTGCATCATGGCCAGCGCCGCCACGTAGTCCAGCTCATAGGACAAGGAAAAAGCGACCAGGTCAAAAGAAGAAAGGAGCCGGCCTGTTTCCCAGCTCCTGCCCCTCTGCTTCCCGCGCGAGACGAATGCCCGCTGGCAGGACAGCCCGGCGCGACAGCTGAGCTCCCAAAAGACAGTCTGGAACCCCAGGCTGGACATGCCGAGGCTGTACTCTCCGGGAAAACACAATACCGCCCGCTTCGCCCCGGGGTGGGGCTTGGGGAGTTCTCGCAGGAATACCTCTTCGGGTTTCGCGTTCGTGGTCCTCTTCACCTGCGGCTCCGCCATTTTGGATTGTTGATTGCTGATTTCAGATTAAGATATGGCGAGATCAACAATCAAGAATCGCGAATCAGCAATCACTGCAGCCAGAACAAGAAACTATGAACGTAGTGGTTGCCTTCCTCATCATCCCCAAGGACATTAACGCAGTTGGCCTTGCTATTGAGATGGGGCACAGTACGCAAGCGAAGGTGTCCTTGCCCCTCCCCGCCGCCATAGACGATGTCCATGTATTCCCCGTTTATTGTCATACGCAAGGGCCCCCTGTTCTCCCAGTCAGGCAGAAGCAGCGTGAAATCCTTGAGCTGGGAACGGCGCAGACGGCCGCCATCCACCGGAAAGGAACGGCTCACCTTGATGGGATAATAGCGCAGAGCCCTGGCAAATTCTCTTTCACTCATCGTCCCGGCCACGAGCTTGCGATTGAGCGCGTAGCGGTCGGTCCAAGGCCCGACCACGCCGCCGTTGAGCACGACGGCGGCACGGTAGCCGCAGGCGGCCACCTTTTCTTTGATTGCCGGGTCATAAGCGCCATAAGGATAGGAAAACCAGGGGACATCAATGTTCAGCTTCTGCTCAAGGTAGTGCTTGGACTTGAGCAATTCACGCTCCAGCCGGCTGTCGTAATCCTCTTCGCTTTCGTCAGCGCCCCTGGTCAGCACCAGATGGGAGAAAGTGTGACTGCCAATGTCGATGCCGCCGGCGATCATCTCCTCGATCTGCGGCCACCAGACCGAAGCGCCTTTCTCGTTGATGAAGCCGATGTAAAGGAACAGCGTGGCCGGATACCCGAACTCCTTGAGCACGGGGTAGGCATGCTGATAAACGCTCTTGAAGCCGTCATCTATGGTCAGGACTACCGTCTTCTCCGGCAACCCCTCTCCCGTCTCCAGGGCCCGCACCAACTGCAGCAAGGGCACTACCCGGTAACCGTTGCGGCGCAGGTACTCCATCTGGCGGCGGAAAACCTGGGGATGGATGTCATAGACCGTCTCCGGCTCGAGCTTGAACTGGTGGTAACCGAGAATGGGCACTCCCGCCGGCCGCGACATCTTCCCTCGTTTCCAGACCGCAAAGACAGCCAGGCCCGTGAGCACGAGGAAGAAGACGGCCACCGCCAGCTTTGGCTTCAGCCCGCCAGATTCGCGAGTTGTGGAAGTCCGTTTCATCCGCAATAGTGCTTTCCACTACCGGCATAACCCGGGTTCCCGCTTGAGCCGACAATATGCCGGACCGCTCACCCGAGGGGCCCCCGCGTCGGGCCAAGGTTCGCATAAGCCAACCAGAGGTTTCTAAGCTCGCCCGGCCCTCCCAATGGGAGGAGACCCCCCCTCTTGTGCTCCGCCGCTTGGAAGACACCAGGCGGCTCCACTGTCACCCCTCCGTCATAGTGAGGGAGACTATCTCCCTCACACTCCCTCTGCTACAGTTCCCTATCGTTCGTCCTCCGCGCGCAGTCTCTCGTTGCCGCGGCGGATGAAAGTGGGAATGTTTAGATCGTTAACGTCGATCTTGGACGGCGCTTCTATTTCCGCCGCGCTCTCGCTGCGCGGCTCTGACACCGCTTGAAGCACCTCCGAGAAATCTATGGTAGTCGCGCTCTCTTCGCGCCGCTTCCTTTCCTCCTCGTAGCCCGAGGCGATAACAGTAACGCGCACTCCGTCCCGCAGGTTGTCATCGACGACGTCGCCGTAGATTATCTGCGCTGACTCATCAACGGACTCGTAGACCACCGACATCGCCTCGTTCAGCTCGTGCAGTGTCAGGTTCACCCCAGCGGTGATGTTGACGAGGACAGATTTAGCCCCTTCAAGTTTCACCTCGTCGAGGAGGGGATTGTTGATCGCGGCTTCCACCGCTTTCACGGCTTTGTCCTCGTTGGTGGCCACGCCCATGCCCATCAACGCCTTGCCCTTGTCCTGCAGGGTGGTGCGCACGTCGGCGAAATCAACGTTGACCTGGCCGGTGACGTTGATGATGTCGGCTATCCCCTGCACCGCCTGCCGCAATACCTCGTTGACCTGGGCAAACGCCTGCAGGCGGGTGGTATCGGCGTCCATCATCTTTATCAAGTTCTGGTTGGGAACGATGATGTAAGCGTCCAACTTATCTATCAACTGCTTGATGCCCTCGAGAGCCGCCCGCTGCCGCGGCGGGCCCTCCCAGAAGAAGGGCTTGGTGATAACACCGATGGTCAGCAGGCCCAGCTTCTTGGCCAGCTCGGCAATGACCGGCGCCGCTCCCGTACCGGTGCCGCCGCCCATCCCCGCGGTGATGAAGACCAGGTCGCCGCCGTCAAGAACGCCGACCAGCTTGTCGCTGTCCTCCATTGCCGCCTGGCGGCCAAGCTCCGGGTTGGCGCCGGCACCAAGCCCCTTGGTCAGCTTGTCCCCGATCTGGATCTGGAGCTGAGCCAGTGACCGCTTCAACGCCTGCTTGTCGGTGTTGACGGCCATGAACTCCACTCCTTCCAGCCCGGAGACTACCATGTGGTTGACGGCGTTCGTGCCGCCGCCGCCGACGCCCATCACCTTGATGCGCGCTCCGCCTTGTGGTTCCATCTCGATCATCTTCGCTCCTCTCTTCCTTGGCGCGAACACTCCCCGCGCTTTAGTTGTGAATTACTATGCGACCCCTTTCTTCGTGCCGCCAGTCGTTTGCCTCCTTCCCTCAGAAGTTATCTTTGAACCATCCCGTGACGCGAGCCCATACATCGAGGAATATATTGTCCGGCGCCGTCCTGCGTCCTCCCCTTCGCAACCCCTGCTTGCAGCCGTAGAGCACCAGGCCTACACCGGTGGAATAAAGTGGATTACTGACCATATCGC
>CBDVCL010000055.1:0-9029 GCA_965372475.1 uncultured bacterium
AAGACGATGCAGGTAATGGGCAGCTACGGCTACTTCATCTCGCAGACCACCGAGATCGGCGGCCGCTTGGCTCTGATGCGCAACATGATGAAGGACGAGGACGCTGATAAGTGGACGGGCATTGGTTTCGGTACGATCAGCGGCTTCTGCACTTACCACTTCATCACGCAGAACCCGAAATCGGTACCCTACATCGGTGCTGACCTGGGTAAGTCCTTCATGATTGGTTGGGATGCGGACGAAATGGGAGGCATAGAGGCTCCGAGCATGATCGGCGGCAGTATCTACGGCGGTGTGAAGTACTTCGTTTCGGAGAGTGCTTCCCTCGGCCCGATGCTGGCCTATCGTTACCAGAAGGTGACGATGGAAGGTGAGATAGGGGGCACGAGCTACGAAGCCACCGGTTCGAGCACGTCCCTGGTCACGATGCTGGTTTTGGCGACGATGTTCTAAGTTCGCTTGACCACGCGAAAGGCCGGGCCCTTTGAGGGCCCGGCTTTTGCTTTTATGCTACTACCGGGTGCAGGAAGGCAAGTGTTTAACGATTATCGCACCCGGTAGCACGGGAGACCACACGGCCCGGCGAAAACAAGAGAAACTTGATCACACGAAACCCTGACATATCTACTGCTCACCTAGTATAATATAGGCTGGCACGGGATTGAACCGTAACAAGGAGGTGTGTATGTGGAGGATAGTGGCGGTGCTGCTGCTGGCGGGGGTGCTCGCTTTCCCGGCGGCGGCGCAGATGGAGGGGGGAGATACCGAGGTGACCTTCGGGCTCTCCTACGACCGCTCCACGCAGACGCTGGAGTATTCGGGCACTGATTACGAGACGCAGATGAGGAACACCATCTTCAACGGCAGCCTGGGGCACTTCGTCAGCGAAAGGTCGGAGCTCGGCGGCGCCCTGATGCTCTTGAGTATGAACATGAAGATGGAGGGCGATGATGAATTCACGGGCATGGGCTTTGGCTACGCCAGCTTCTTCTACAACTATCACTGGCGCCTCAAGGACCCGCGCACTCTGATGTACGTCGGTGGCGAACTGGTGAAGGGGTTCTTTCTCGGCTGGGACGAGGAGGAGATGGGAGTACCCGCGCCTTCGATAATCGGCGTCGGCCTCACCTTTGGCGCCAAGAAGTTCATCTCCGAGAAGACCTACATCGGCCTGCAGGACAACCTGCGCATCCAGTCCTACAGTATGGAAATGGGCTCGCTGGGTGACATGTCGGTGACGCTGATATCCATCATCTTCTCGGTGAACATGGGAATAGTATTTTAAAGGGGAGGCAAGGACATGCGCAAGATAGTGATTTCGCTCGTATGCATCGCCCTGTTCCTCGCTCCCGCTTTCGCCGAGATCGAGGAGGGCAACTCAGAGGTGATGATAGGGATGTCGGTGGACAACTCCTACGCCATATCAAGCGTAGGGGGTTACAGCTCGACGATGCAGATGATCAGGGTGACGACGATTTTCAGCTTCGGCCGTTTCGTCACCCAAGCGTCAGAGGTTGGCCTCACCGCGACGATGCTCGCCTTAACGCAGAAGAACATAAGCGACGCGGAAGCCGAGTGGGGCGGGGAAGGGACGCTGTATCTTGGCCCCTTCTACACGCACCATTTCATCGGCCAGGACCCACGCCTCGTGCCGTACCTGGGCGCGAGCCTGGGCAAGACCTTTGACCTTACATTTGAGGACGACGCTCCCAAAATGTGGGGCCTCTCGCTCTACGGAGGCCTGAAGTACTTCCTTTCGGAGAAGACGACGATCGGGCCGGGCTTGCAATACAGGATGCAGAAGGTGACGGTGGAGCAGGACTTTGGCACGCTCACGGGAAGTAATAAGAGCATCATCGCCATGGTCAACCTGGGTTATCTCTTCTAGGTAAACGCAGATTACGCGGATGGGACTGAAGGCTTATTGCCTGGTCCCCCGCGGATTACGCGGATTGCCTCTTCTGCAGGTCTTTCGTGCGAGGGTGGAAGATCGAGGGATAGGAGAAAGCCGGCGGGCGGTTCCTGCCGGCTTTTTCTTGTTGAGACGCTCTGCCTGTTCGGGTTAGTGGTATAATATTACCTCGAAGGGGAGACCGATACGTGGACATAAGAACAGCTGAATACCAGACGGTACTGGACCGCGACCTGGAATTTACCGAGGTCTACAAGCGGTACATGGACGAGCACGTGGCAGTACGCGAGGCGCACTGCCTGCGCGTGCTCTATCCGGACAGCTTTCGGCCGATACGGCAGGGCGACCTTTTCGCCGGGCGCTCGCTCTATGGCCAGGTTGGACTGGGGCTGGAGGTAGCCGCGGGAGGGCCCGGTTACTACTGCCACGAAGAACAGATCGAGCAGGAGCTGGAGAAAACGGGGTCGGACGCCGGCTACCGCAAACGGGTCGAGGAAATGCTGGCGTTTTGGCAGGAAGAGGCGACGATAGAGGGGCGGCTCGTCTCCAGCCTGCCGCTGGACGTGCTGGAGGGAACCACCAATGTCGTCGCCGAGATGGGAGGGCGCCTGGCGGGGGTGACACTGGACTTCGCCAGGCTGGTGAATAGCGGCCTGCCGGGCCTCGCCGCCGAAGTAGCGGAAGGGAAGGCGCGCGCCGAGAAGCAAGGCGGCGATGTAGAACTCTACCGCGGCTGGCAGATGGCCCTGGGACTTTTCTCTGACCTTTGCGAGTACTACGCCGTGCAGGCGCGCGAACTCGCCGCCAAAGCGAAGGGAGAATACAAGGCGGAGCTGGAGGAGATCTGCCGCATCCTCGGTAGGATCAGGAGCGAGAAGCCCGCGACGATGCGCGAGGCGATCCAGCTCTTCTGGCTTTACGCGCTCATCTCCGGCGTGGTCAACTACGGACGCCAGGACGTCTACCTGGGTGACTTCCTCGCGCGTGACCTGGAAAGGGGCGAACTGACGGAAGAGAAGGCGCTGAAACTGCTCCAGTCGCTGTGGCAGTTGATGGCCGACCGCAAGATCATCTTCAACGGGCGCGTGATCATAGGCGGCAAAGGCAGGCCGAACGAGAGTAACGCCGACCGCTTCGCGATGCTGGCGATGGAGGCGACGCGTACGGTGATAGAGATCGAGCCGCAATTGACGCTGCGTTTTCACGCGGGGCAGGATGCCGCGCTGATGAAGAAGGGGCTGGACGTCATCGGCGAGGGACGTGTTTATCCCATGCTCTACAACGATGACATCAACGTTCCAGCCGTGGCCAAGTCCTTCGTTGTCGCGCAGGAAGAGGCCGAGCAGTATTATCCTTACGGCTGCGGCGAATACGCGCTCGACCATATCTCCTTTGGCTCCCCCAATTGCGGCTTCAACATGCTCAAGGCGCTGGAGCTAACGCTGCACAACGGCATCAACGCGACAACGGGGGAGAAACTGGGGTTGGCGCTGGGGGAATTCTCGTCCTTTAAGACATTCGACGAGATTCTTGCCGCCTACAAGAAGCAGGTAGAACACTTCGTTACCTTCCTCGCCACTCGGCACGAGCTCGAATACAAGGCAGAACGGGAATCGGCCGCCTTCCTCTATGCCAGCATGTTGATGGACAACTGTGTTGCCAGGGGCAAGTCGATCGTGGACGGCGGCCCGCGCTACTCGGGCGGCATCATCGAGACCTTTGGCATGGTAAACGCCGCCGACAGCCTGTCGGCGATAAAGGAACTGGTGTATGACAAGAAGCTCCTGTCGCATCATAAGATGCTGGCCGCCCTCAAAGCCGATTTCCAGGGGTACGAGGCGGAGTGGAAATTGATGCGCGACGCCTCCAAGTACGGCAATGATGATCATAGGGCCGACGAGATGATGCAGGAGGTCAGCGATCACGTAGCCCTTTTCACCCGCAGCCAGGCGGAGCGAGTGGGCCTGGACTACTTCCTCGTGGTAAATATCAACAACAAGGGGAATATCGAACATGGCAAGGGGGCTGCCGCTTCGGCCGATGGCAGGCGCAGGGGCAAGCCCGTGGCCAATGCCAATAACCCCACCGCGGGGAATGACAAGAAGGGCGTCACCGCTTTTCTCAATTCAATCAGCAAGGTGGACCCGTCGGTACACGCGGGCTACGTGCAGAACATGAAATTCAGCAGGGAGATGTTCAAGCAGGAGCGGAAGAAACTGGAAGCCCTCTTGGAAGGATACTGGGCGCGCGGCGGTACGCAGGCGATGATAACCGTAGTCGGCCGCGGCGACCTGGAGGCGGCGATGAAAGAACCCGAGAAGTATGCCAATCTCATCGTGCGCGTGGGCGGCTTCAGCGCCAGGTTCGTTGAGCTCGAGCGCGAGCTGCAGGAGGACATTCTTAAGCGTACGTTGAATTGACATCAGCGCTGTTGCTTGTTGCCGGTTGCTCGTGCCTCGGGGATGAAGCACTAGCGACTAGCGACGAGCGACCAGCGACAGCACTGACATGAAGGGCATGATATTTGACATACAAAGGGCCTCGTTGCACGATGGCCCGGGCATCAGGACGACGGTATTCCTAAAGGGTTGTTCCTTGCGTTGCCGGCATTGCCATAACCCCGAGTCCATCTCTCCCGAGCCGCAACTCTCCTACGACGATGAGAGCTGCGACCATTGCCTCGCTTGCCTCGAGGCCTGCCCGCAAGGCGCGCACAAGGCGGAGGGGAAGAAGCACCTGATGGAGCGGCAGTCTTGTCGCGCTTGCGGTGCCTGCGTCAGCGCCTGCCTTCACGGGGCGCTGAGGCTCTACGGGGAAGAGAAGAGCGCGGAAGAAGTGATGGGCGAGGTCGAGAAGGACCGCGAGTATTATGAGCGCTCGGGGGGTGGCCTGACGCTCTCGGGCGGCGAGCCGCTGGGGCAGTTCGAATTCGTCAAGGCCCTGTTGAAGCAGGCAAGGAAAATGGGCATCCACACCTGCGTCGAGACAAATGGTAACGCCGCCTCATCCCGCTACGAGGAACTCGCGCCCCTTGTGGATGTCTGGCTCTTTGACTACAAGGAGAGCGACGCCTCGAAACACAGGAAACTCACCGGCGCGGACAACGAACTCATCCTCGCCAACCTGGATCTCGTCTGCGGCGAAAAAGCGCAGGTGATTCTGCGTTGCCCCCTCGTGCCGGGCGTCAATGATTCGGACGAGCACCTGCAGGGCATCGCTTCTCTATCTAAGAAATACCCGGGCTTGGCCGGCGTCGAGATCATAGCCTTTCACGACATGGGCCGGGCCAAGGCGCGGCGCATCGGCGGGGAGTGGTCGCTCAAGGGGCTGAAGAGCGCTGGCGAAGAAGTTAAGAACGGTTGGCTGGGGAAACTGAGAAAGCTGGGCTGTGCGCAAGCGAGGATAGGATGATGGTAAGGACGAAGTCGGAAGTGGGAAAGCCCGCCGGAGGCGGGCGCGCGGCTTCTCACCGCCGTATATCACCGGGAGAAGCTGCAAGTGGGAAGTGGGAAAGGTGACGCTGAAAATGACAGCCATAGCTAGATCAGCCTTGTGGTTGGCCTTGCTTTGCATGGCACTTTCGCTGCATGCGTCGGCTTACAACTCCTGCATCGAAAAGGGCAACGCGGCGATAAAGAGAAAAGACGATGCCGCAGCGCTTAAATGGTACCGGCAGGCCTACGAGAAAAGGCCGAGCGAAGGGCTGGCCGGGGCCATCTCGGGCCTGGAGTATAACATACACATGGAGAACGGCATCAAGGCGCACGATGCCGGCGACTATGCGAAGTCCCTGGCGTTCTTGGTCAAGGGCTACGCGATCAAGCAGGACGATGCCAATGTGAAGAAGAGGATCCTTCGCCTCTGCGGCATATTGGGCGGCCTGGCCTATAACAGCGGCGACGCCGCGGCGGCCCTGGAGTACTTCAAGCTGGCGGCGAAGCACGAGCGAGTCCATTGGCAGGCCTGGCGGGGCCTCGCGGCCTGCAGCTACGAGCTGGGCGACCACCGTGACGCCCTCGGTTTCGCCGAACGGGCATACAAGCTCAACCGCGGCGACGCTTCGCTCGCCTGCCTCAGGGACCTGGTCGCCTGGCGTCTGGGGCAGGGAGAGGGTCGGGCCCGTTTCAAGGACTACAAGGTGCTCAACGACAGCGAGAAGCGGTTCGCGGAATTCAAGGATTCCGACGAGATGCTCTGGCTCAAGCTGAGGCAACTGGACTACATCAACCGCAGCAGGGCGGGTTACGGGGCGCCAGCGCTACGCCTGGACATTCTCGCCAGCCGCGTGGCGAACAGCATCAGCAGGGAGGCTTGCCTCAATAACTTCGTCGGCCACTGGAACCTGCGCGGCGAGAAGCCCTATCATCGCTACGCCTTCGCCGGCGGCCTCGACCACGTGGGCGAGAACGGCGCGATGCGCGGCATGACGCCGCCGCGCGGCATGACGGCAGAAAGCGTCCATTTCATCTCCTCGCCGGACAACTACATGCGTCTGATGATGGTGCTGCACGACGGTTTCATGGCCGAAAGGGCGCCCAACGATGGCCACAAGCAGAACTGCATATCCAGGTCCCACAACTACGTCGGCATCGGCTGCTACATGAAGGGCAACCAGTTTCGCTACTACGAGGAATATATCGACCGGTACATTGAGTTCATAGAGGTAAATGCCGCCGCCGCGGTGGGCGAGACGGTGTCTTATACCCTTAAGCCGCTGCAGAGCAAGCGGCATCTCTTCATGGTGGTGGTGTTCTACGAACCGTTTCCCCGCCCGCTCACGCCGAAGCAGGCGAGCGGCATGGGGCAGGGCGTTTTGCACAGTTACGGTGATTTCAGCGACGAGGTGGTCTTGAAGCTGTCCCCCTGGCAGTTGAAACGGCACGAATCAAGCGGCGCCTACACTTTCCCCGTGGAGTTCAAGAAGGCGGGGCTTTATTACCTCAAGGCCTACCTCAGCGAGCGGCGCTACCGCCCTGACGAGAAGAGCAGCACCGCGGGCAAGCTCGAGGGGTCGGGGATCGTTGTCAGGGTGGAATAACAAGGGGTAACAAGGTTGCAAGGTTACAAGGTTGCAAGGGGACTGGAGCGGTTGGGAACGATGATGTTGGTGGTTCTCATACCTTCAATGCTTCTGGCGGCGGAGAAGAAGGCCAAGTTATACGCCGGCATGAATATCCTCCACCACGCTGACGGGCAACGCTATTTTCTCTACGTGCCCGAGAAGGTACTGGAGGATCCTGAGGGCGCCCGCCTCCTCGTTTCAGTGCACGGCACCGGGGGGCGTTACGGAACGGCTTACGGCAGCGCCAGCGCCAAAGACATCGCGGAGCTGTGGATTGATCTCGCGCGGGAACAGGGCTGGGTGGTGTTGGCGCCCAAGTTCGACGCCGAGCGTTTCGGGCTCTACCAGACCCTGAACATGCACAGCGGCAAGGGGGTGCGCTCGGACCTGCGCCTCAACGAATTGATAGACCAAGTGGGACGAATGCTGCCCGGCATCGACACTGAAAAGATATTCCTTTTCGGCTTCTCGGGCGGTGGGCAATTCACGCATCGCTATTGCCTCTTCCATTCTCAAAAGGTAGATCGGGCGGTGGCCAGTTCGGCCGGCTGGTACACTTGGCCGCGGCAGTCGTTACCTTATCCGGCCGGTATGGACACTGCCGCGCTGGCGACGGGCGAGAAGCCCGATTTCCTCGCCCTGGCGGGAACGAAACTGCTGGTGTTGGTGGGAAAGAGCGACCAGCGCTACGCCGAGCCGCGAGATGAATGGGAGGGGATCGATCTGAGGAAGCTGCAGGGCAAGACGCGGCTGGAACGGGGAAGGAAGTGGGTAGCGGCGGTGGGCGGCTATGTGATAACACAGGGCGTGTTGAGCCAGGTGAGATTCAAGACCGTCATCGGCGCGGACCATTCGATAACGAAGCGCTTGCGGCGGGCGGTCGAGGATTGGTTTACGGAGGAAGAATGATCTAGAGAACAGGGACTGGCAGGGCGAAGCCCTGCGCTTCAGCTCGCGCTGAGAGTTCGCTTCGCTTCCTCTATCTCTTCGCGCACTGATTCTTCCTTCTCTGTCGCCAGGGCCTTCTCCAGGGCGGCGCTTGCCTCGTCACCCCCCAGCCGGCCCAGCGCCCAGGCGGCGGCAGAGCGCGTAGCCGCGTCGCTGCTCGCCAGCGTTTCTATCAGGGGCGGCACTGCGGCGGCATCGCCGGCGTTGCCGCAGGCGACAGCGGCGTTGCGGCGCAGCCACTCGAGCCGGGACTTTTTCATCACCGTCGGTCCCATCAGTCGCAGCAGTTCCTCCTCGCTCCCCAGCAGTATCTTCGTAAGTTCCGGCCAGTCCTCCTCTCCCTCAAGCTCAAAGGGGAACGATTCCCTTGGCTCCAACTGCTGGTTGAAGGGGCAGCCCTGCTGGCAGAGGCCGCAACGGTATAGGTTGGTCTTGAGCATCGAGCGCTTGTCGCGCGGCGCCGCTATCTTGCCCCGCACCCAGGTACTGCCGCGCGAGCACGCCTCGTCATCCACCTTGTAGGGGATGTCCAACGCGTTGGAGGGGCAGACCTTGATGCAGGCGACGCAATCGCCGCAGTCGGAGATCTCGTAGGGGCCGTCCTGCTTGGGCAGGTCGGCGTCGGTCATCACCACGCTCAGCTTGATGAAGGAGCCGTATTTGGGCGCGTGGATCACGCCGTTCTTGCCGTATTGGACCATGCCCGCGCGCACCGCCGCGGCCTTGAAGGGGATATAATGCGAGACCTCGGCGCGGTGGCCCCTTTCCGTGAGCACGGCGAGCATACTCGCCTCGAGGTACTTGTAGGAGGTATCGTAAGCGCGCGTGTTCGGCCCCAGCCAGCCGCGCGGTGTGCCCTGCTCTTGGCGTCTCAGTGCGCCCTTGCCGTAGATGTAGATGCCGCTGGTGACGAGCGACCTGACCCAGGGATGCTCCGTGCCGGGGTCAAAGGGCTGGTGGAACTCGTTGGCAGGGAAGGGCGCGGGCGAGGTACAGCCCAGCAGGTCAACGCCCCGTTCCTGTGTCGCGGCTCTAAGGTCTTCCCATTGGTAACTCATTAGTAATGATTATACAATATGTTTAGGGACGTAGGGAAGTAAGGAAGTA
>CBDVCL010000056.1:0-8975 GCA_965372475.1 uncultured bacterium
CGCGGCGCTTCCCTTGGCTTCCATCGCTCGCGCGTCTATGGAGACTATCGTGACATGGCGCGGCGCGAGGCGGGAAAGCTGGACTTCGTGATCGTCGCCACGCCGAACCATACGCACGTGCCGATAAGCGCCGCCTTCCTGAAAGCCGGCCACAACGTGATCTGCGACAAGCCGCTCGCCGTGACGCTGGCCGAGGCGAAGCGCCTACGCGAGGTGGTACGCAAGTCCGGCAAACTCTTCGCCCTCACGCATAACTACAGCGCCTACCCGATGGTCAAGCAGGCTCGCCACCTCGTCAAGTCCGGCGCGCTGGGCAAGCTGATCAAGGTGGTGGTGGAATACCCGCAGGGCTGGGTCGCCGCTGCGCTCGTCGAACCCGCAGCGATGAAGGCGCTGAAGAAGCGCTTCAAGTTCCGCCCCGAGTACTCTGGCGCTTCCTGCGTGCTCGCCGACATCGGCACGCACGCCGAGCACCTGGCGCGGCACATCACGGGGCTGGAGATAGACTCGCTCTGCGCCGACCTCGCTCCCTTCGTGCCGGGCAATCGCCAGGAGAACGACGCCGACGTGTTGATCCGCTACCAGGGGGGCGTACGCGGCCTGCTCCTCGCCTCGCAGATATCCACGGGTGAGGGGAACAGCCTGAATATCCGTGTCTACGGCACGAAAGCGGGGCTCTACTGGCTGCAGGAAGAGCCTGAGCGGCTGGTGCTCAAGAATGCCGACAACACGCAGACCGTCTACCGCCGCGGCAATGCTTCACTATGTTCGGCAGCGAAGAAGGCGACGCGACTGCCCGGCGCCCATCCCGAGGGCTTCCTCGAAGCCTTCGCCAATATCTACCGGGAGTTCTACGCGGACATCCGCGCGAAAAAGAAGAGGCCGTCGGGTGATTACCCCACGGTCGATGACGGTGTAAAGGGATTGGCGTTCGTGGAAACGTGTTTGCGGAGTGGTAAGTCGAAAGCTAAGTGGACGAAGCTAATAGACTATAGACAATAGGCCCTGTCAATGGTCCATGGTCTATGGTCTAGACTAGCCCAAGATTTCCCGCTTCATCCCCTCCCCATCTACATCCCGCGCGGCTACCCCCTCCGCGGCCACCCGAGCCGCCGCCACCCCCGCCGCTTCGCCCAGGCAGGCTACCACGGGCATGATGCGCAGGGAAGAATGCGCCTCGTGCGTGGCGCTGATACAGCGCGAGCCGATCAGCAGGTTATCTATCCCCTTCGGCACGAGGCAACGATAAGGGATCTCGTAGTGATCGTCCTGGGGCAGTTGCTTCATCACCGTACCCTCGCCCTTCGGGTTGTGGATGTCTATCATGTAATTGCTGCGCGCGATACCGTCATCGAACTTGCGCAGGCTCAGCACATCTTGCTCCGTAAGCAGGTGTTCCCCCATCACGCGCCTTGACTCGCGCACCCCTATCTGGCAGGCCACCTTGGCAAGATAGGCGTTCTTGAAGCGGGGTGACTTCGCCTTGAAGAGGCGGAAGAGCTCGTCCACCTGCCGCCTGCCCTCCCGCTCCGCCTCGGAGAACTCCGCCGCGTCGAGCGGCGTCTTGCCAAGGATGCGCGTCGAGTTGAAATGGAACACGCCCTTCGCCATCGTCGGGAATATCAACACGTCCTCGCGCGGCTGGTCTATCTTCCCCGCTTTCTTCGCCGCCCAGAGGTGCTTGCTCAGCTGGTCGCGCAGTTTCCAGGAATCACCCCCGCCGCTCACACCGCCCACCCTGAAACACAGCGTCATCGGCTGGCAGGCGCCGTCCTTCTTCCTGCCTACCTCTATCCTTGCCCCCGCCCTCGCCGCGAGGTCGCCGTCCCCCGTGGAATCCACGAAACACTTCGCCTTCAGCCGCCGCCGTTTCGCTTTCTCCTCTATCTCCACCGCGGCGATCTTGCTCCCCTTCTTCACCACTCCCGCGAGTAGGCAGTGAAAGAGCACCGTCACCCCTTTCTCCGCCATCATGCGGTCCAGCACCACCTTCATCGCTTCGTCATCGAAAGTGGACTCGTCCTTCGCCAGCGCGCCGGCTTCGCTCAGGCGTTCGAGCAATTCATTGAAAACGGCAGAGGTGAGGCGCTTGCCGCGCGAGTGGTAGGACATGAAGGGATTGACCAATCCCGCCGTGGCCATGCCGCCGAGGAAACCGTAGCGCTCCACCAGCAACACCCTCGCGCCGCGCTGCGCCGCCGCCGCTGCGGCGCACACGCCGCCCGGGCCGCCACCGATTACTATGACATCGTAGTCATATTTCATGTAGTTTGGAAAGTTGAAAGTTTAGAAAGCTTAGAAAGTTGCTTCTGTGTAACTTTCTAAACGTTCAAAACCTTCTAAACGTTCTAAACTTTCAAAACAGCCACGCCTTCCGGCGGCAGCGTCAACAACAGCCCTTCCTCCGGCTCAGGGCCGATAAGCGCTTTCGCCTTCAGCTTGTCGGGCAACATCACCTCGCGCGTCTCGCCCGAGTGGTTGATGAAGAAGAGCAACCTGCTCCCCTTCTTCTCACGCATCGTCATCTCCACTCCCTGCGGCAGCTCGCACAGCGGCTTCACGCCTGCCTGCTTGAGCGCCAGCGCCACGAGCTTATCATAAAAGGCCTCCTCGCGCGCTACCGTGCCGCAGTAGATCGCCGTGCCCTTGCCCAGCTTGGCGCGCGTCACCGCAGCATAGTCCTTGAGATAGGCAGTGGCGTAGCTCGCCAGTACCTCCGCCTTCTCGGCGATCACCCACTCGCAGCCGATGTGACCCGTGAACTTCCCCGCCAGCTCTTTGCCTCCCACGATGGCAACATCCCCTCCTGATAGGCTCTCGTATTCCTCGATGCGTATCTTCAGGACCTGGCGCAAGAGCCCCGGCAATACGCGCTCGTGGCAGGCGTTGTCAGCATCCTTGACTCCCGTGCGCAGGTCGGTAAGCAATACGCCGCCCGAGCGCACGAAGTCCACCAGCCTTTTCGCCGTGGCATCGGGCAGCACGAAAAGCTCGGGGGCGATCACCACCTTGTAGCTCTTCAAGTTCGCCGCCGTGCTGACCAGGTCGCAGTTCACCCCGGCGCGCACCAGGGCACGATGGTAACGTCTCAGCTGGTCGATGTAGTCGTTATCGCGGAAGGAAGGCTGCGTATCCAGAGCCCAACAGGTGTCGTAGTCCATCAGCATCGCCACGGACGACTTCAGGCTCGTCCCCGCCAGCTCTTTCGCGATGCCGTGGCATTCCTTCGCCGTCGCCGCACACTCGCGGTAGCGGCGTGCGGGCACGCCATCGTGGCCGATGATGCCGTGCCAGTATTGCTCCGTGCCATGGCGGCAGACGCGCCAGCGGAACCAGAGAAAATGGTCGGCGCCGCGCGCTATCTGCTGGTAGAAGACGCGCCTGATCTCGCCCGGCCTGGGGTTCCTGCCCATCGCCATCCAGCCGCCCGGGCCCGAAGTCTGCTCCATGATCCAGTAGTTCTTGCCCTTGAGGCCGCGCATCTGGTCGGCGCTGATCGCCGATTCGTAGGTCACGCCCGGCTCGTCCCAGATGGGGTAGTTGTCATAGGAGACGTGGTCGAGGTCGCGCGCCAGGTCGTAATAGTCCAGCGTGCGGTGCATGCCCATGAAGTTGTGCGTAATGAACTGCTTTCTGCCGCATAGCTTGCGCAGGATCTTCACCTGGTCGGCCTGGAAGCGCACGTTGAGCCAGGAATGGAAGCGCTTGTGGTCCAGGGCCAGCCCCGGGTTATCGCCCCCCGGGCGCATCGCCAGGGGGATGTGTTGCCAATCGAAGTACTCGTGCGCCCAGAAGAAAGTGCCCCAGGCGGCGTTGAGGGCCTTGAGCGTCTTGTATTTGCTCTTCAGCCAGGCCTGGAACTCCGCGCGGCAGAACTCGCAGTAACAGTAGGGCCCGGAAAACTCGTTGTCCGTCTGCCAGCCTATCACCCCCGCGTGCCTGGCATAGCGCTTCGCCATCGCCGCGGTTATCTTGCGCGACAGCTCGCGGTAGACGGGCGAGGAGAAACAGTTGTCCTTGCGCACACCGAAGGGCTCGCGCTCACCGTCCAAGCGCACGGCGCGCGTCTCGGCGTACTTGGCGGCGCACCAGGAGGGCATCGTCGCCGTGGGCGTGCCGAGGATCGCCTTGATGCCCCGCTTGTTCAGCGTCTTCAGCGCCTTGTCCAACCAGGCGAATTCAAAGCTCCCTTCCTTCGGCTCCAGCTTGTTCCAGGCGAACTCCGCCAGGCGCACGACATTGAACCCCGCTTCCTTCATCAGCCTGGCGTCCTGCTCCCACCGCTTCTCCGGCCAATGCTCGGGATAGTAATCCGCACCTATATACATCGTGTCCTTCCTCGCTCAAACTCAATACTCAACACCCAATACTCAATACTTACTAGTACGGTCGACTCACCGGCCCCCTGTCCGTCAAGGTGATCAACGCATGCGTCTGCCTGCCCCAGAGGCGAAGACCCGCCGCGGCGTTGCCCCAGGCCCAGGCCTTCGCCGTCACGCCGGTGCCGAAGGAATAATCGACGCCGCTCTTCACCGGGAAGAGGGCCCTGAGCTCCAGCACGCGGTTCTCGTATCGCTCCTTGCCCGCCGTCTTTATGCTGATGCCCGCTTCCTGCCAGTACTTCCCCTCCTGCTTGGGATGGCAGTGCGCGGCGAAGATACCTATCTCCAGCTCGGCCTTGCCGCCTTTCTCTATCGACACTATGCCCTGCCCCCATACGATCAGCGAGAACTCTATCTTCGCCCAGCCGTCCGCCGCCGCCCGGAAATGGTTACAGGGACTGGACATGGCGTGGCAGTATTGCCCCGACCCGGCCGCGATCATAATGTCGAAGCTGCCGTGGTCGCCCTGCTTCAGCATCCCCGCCTTCGCTTCGCCCACCCCCAGGCCGTCAGTGCGGCAGAGCAGGGGAAAGGGCGGCAGGTAGAGAACCTGCTTGCCCGTGGGATATCCCTGCGCCTCCCGCGCCTCGGCCACCACCGTGGCTTCGGGCACCTCTGGGATCTCCGGCATCTTCCATTCCCCATCCTTGGGAGGATTGAAACCTTTCAGGGCCTTGGCCACTGCCGCACCTTCCTCGGGGTTGATCTTCCCCTCGCCCACGACCTGCGCCAGTTCGGCGTCGAAATCGTCACCCATCAGCAAGGGCCCTTGCTTGTCTCCCGCCCGTCCTTTCGCCTTCATATGCTTTCCCTCTTATCCGGTTTCTTGGCGCTTCATCCTTAATCAACACTGGGCCCGGTTTATTCCCGGCGCGACCTCTTTCTTTCGCAGCCATATTAGCACCATGTATCAATCGCCGTCAAACGAAACAAGTACAATCTTTCTCCTGCCCTGCCGTGCTGCAGCGCTGTTTCCGCTTGACTTACAGAGCGACAAAACCCATAATTACACCACTTGGTATCAAAATCGGCAACAAGATAGCCATAGCGATAGTAGTCCTGGTTTGTTTCTTCCTCTTGCTCCCCTACTGCCGCAAACCTGGCGGAGAAGCCAAGAAACCGGCGGCGGCTGCCGCGCCCTGATAAGCCTGCCCAAGCATACACCGGGTATCTTTTGCTGGAATGGCAGGACCTACAAGTTGAAGCCAGGAGAGAAACGAGAACTGATTTGCCGCTAACCGGTCCCTGGCCCCCGGTCACGGGTCCCGGCGAAGCTGAAAGGAACAGACAATGAAGATACTAGTGATTAGCGGCGCCAACAACCCGAAGGGAATGACCCAAGAGGTCGCCAACGCCCTGCTCGAAGGGGCGTCGTCGAAAGGCGCAAAGAGCGAGACGATACTTCTGCCCAGGAAGAAGCTGGAGCGCTGCCGCCAGTGTGACCCCGACGGCTGGGGCCTGTGCGCGATGAAGGGCCGTTGCGTTATCAAGGACGATTTCGCCGCCATCTTCAAGAAGCTCAAGGCCGCCGACCTGGTGCTCTTCGCCACGCCCGTCTATTTCCACGGCCTGGCGGAGTCGCTGCGCTGTTTCCTGGAGCGCCTCTACCGCGTCTGCTTCAAGTGGGGGAAATACGACAGTGTCGAGCATAAACCCGCGGCGGGGGTCGCCGTGGCGGGTGGCGGCGGCGGTGGCGCCATAGCCGCTCTAAAAGAGATGGAAGGAATGGTGCGCGGCGCGGGCTTCGACCTCGTGGACGCCTACCCGGCGCGGCGCCAGAACCTGCGCTTCAAGCTGGAACAGTTCCGGCTGGCGGGGGAATGGCTCGCCACCTGCCCCAGCAGCGCCGATGATTCTCCCTCCACCCTGCGTAAACCACCGCAGACGAAACAGAGGAAAGGGAAGTAGAAGACTCTGGACTCTGGACTTGAGACTAGGTATTCGCCAGCACCTTCTTTATCAGGCGACGCATCAGCGCCAGGCGGCTGTCTTTGCCCTCTCCCAGCGCGAGCGAATCTGATATCAGCGTGCGGCCGCTCTTCACGTCAACCAGTTCCAGCACCAGGGACTGCTTCCTACCCTCCTCGCTCAAGGTGGCACAGAATATCCAATCCGCCTTCAGCTTCTTCCCCGCGGCGATGCAGCAGCCCAGCTCGCGGCAATTCCCTCCCGCCTTGCCATTGGCCACCACCCGGAATATGTCCGACTTGCTGAAGAGGACCTCCAGGCCTCGTTCCAGCGATTTCGCTTCCTTCCCCGCCGGGAAAGGCATCACCGCCAGCTTCTGTCCCCGCTTCACGACCAGCGACGCCACCGGCTTCACTACCATTTTCCGCGCCGCCTTCTCGCTCAGCCCGGCTTTGTCCAGGGGAAGGCGCAGCACGAATTCCACGCGACGGTTCGCCTGCCGCCCCGCCCCGCTCAGGTTCGATTGCCGCGGCGCCTTCCTGCCGTGCGCCTTGAGGCGCAGCTTCTCTATCGGCACTTTCTCCTTCCGCACCAGGTGCTTCATCACCACCAGGGCGCGCTTTTTCGACAGCCTCTCGTTGTAATCGTCCGTGCCGAGGCAATCGGTGTGCCCTTCCACCGAAACGACAACGCCCCTGCGTTTCGTCGCCTCTACCACCTTGCTCAGCCTCGCGTATTCGCCCCGCCCCACCAGCGCCTCGTCGTAACTGAAACTCACCCCTGCGCCGCACAGCTCCACCCTACCGCCGCCCACGCCGCTCACACTTATCGGCACACGCACGATGTCCGTCTTCACGGCTTGCCTGATGCCGTGCTTGTCCACGGCCGTCCCGCTCGCGACGTAGTCGCGGTCCGTGCGAACGCACTTGCCCTTCTCGTCCCTGCCGTCCCAGAGCACGGCCACGGGTATCTTTCCCGCGTAGGAGAAACGCCGCACCACCTTGCCCTTCCCCTTCTCTATTATCGCCAGCTCGAGGCGCTCTACCGCCTCGCGCCTGCCGCAAAGCACATCTATCCTGCTTCCCGCCAGCGCCGGCACGACCTTCCCCTGCGGCAGGGAGAACATCTTTCCCTCCCCCAGGCCGAACACGCTTCCCGACACCTCAACCGCCTCGCCGCCCACCCCCCTCAGCCTGTAGGAGACAGCCGACGACGCCAGTTCCCCCTTGCCGAATTCCCAGCGTACCTTACGCCGCTCCTCGCCTCGCAGCGGCGTACTACTTATCACCTTGCCGCTTGAGTCGGCCACCTCCAGCACCCAGTCCTCGGCGCCATCACGCATCGCCGCCCCGCTCTGGCGGCGGTAGCGGTATGTCTTCAGCACTTCTCCCCGCTTGTCCACCAACTCCACCTCGTATCCTTCTCCCCCCTGGGGCAGCAGCGTATCGGACAACTGCATCTCCCCTTGCGCAGCCGGCGCCTGCCCGCGCTCCACGCGCAACTCCTTCTTCTCCTCCCTGATAAGCGAGAGCAGCGCCCCCGGGTCAGGCGCTTTGTATTCGCCGATGAACCCATCCTCGTCCAGGAAGGGCACCGCTTCTTCTCTTGCCTTCTCCCACTCCGACCTCAGGGACGCCAGGAACTCGTCGTACTCCTGCACCTCGTATTCAGGCAGCCGGCTTTGATCAGCCTGGAAGGGCATCTCCTCTTCGCCTATCGGCTCGCCCAGGTCGGGCAACTCTCCGCCAAGAGAGAAGGAGAAGAACAATAGAACTGGCGCAAGGAAAAGAAGAGAAAGCTTGCGGGTACTTCCTGCCATGATTCACCCCCCTTGCCCTAATCTTACCACGATATGCCGGGGTGGAAAAGGGGCAGTTTGTGTTATGATACTGAGGCACGCATAATACTGTTCTCAGCTTGTTCACCAACGGTAATAGAGATCCCCGGCTGAAGCTTGGGGTCCTTGCGCCCGCGGCATAAGCGTCGTAGTAATCGTGGAGCCAGGATGCCTCGCGGTTTCGTGATCACAAATTGCGCGTTTCTCGTTTTCGCGGCACCCGCCCTTATCGCCGCGCCGCCTCCCCCCCCCGGCGCCAGGGCCTCCCCCACTCCCGTGCCGATGATAATCTTCAGCTGGGACCAGGAGGCGGGCGTGGACGGCTGGAACATCTATCTCGGCTACAGTTTGAACGACCGCGGCCTGCGCGTTAACGGCAAGCTGATGAAAGAACGCCGCCTCGTTATCGCCGACCGCAAGTATGGCCTCTGGCACGGCCGCGACTACTACCTGCGGCGCGCCTCGGTGGCGGGAGGCATGGAGATCCACGAGACCAAGCCGATAAAGGTCACTGCCTACCACGGCGGCATAAACCCAAAGGAATACACCAAGACGCTCACGCCGACCCCGAAGCCGGAGCCAACCAAGGTGATCATCAAGAAGATAGAAGCGCCTAAGTTGGAGGTAAAGCCCAGGCCTACGCCTGTCCCCATCAAGAAGATCAAGAAGAAGAAACCAACCAGGACTTACACGCCCAAACCAAGGCCGACGCGCAAGCCCAAAGCGACCAGGACCTATACCCCCAAGCCGAAACCGACGCGCAAGCCCAAACCCACCAAGACCTACACGCCCAAGCCAAAACCGACGGCGAAACCCACCAGCACCCCCCTCCCTCCCACGCCTACGCT
>CBDVCL010000057.1:0-8961 GCA_965372475.1 uncultured bacterium
TTATTGTGCCCGTCTGGGTTACGGAAGGGGTGATGGTGTTGGTGGGGGAGGCGGTCGGGGTATAGGTTGTTGTCGTGGTAATCGTTATCGTTGGCGTGGCAGTCGTCGTATGCGTGGGTGTAGGACTTGCCGAACTGGTTGCCGTAGGGGAGGCGCTCGGTGTGTGGCTCGGCGTGTGACTGGCCGTATGGCTGGCGGAGCTGGTGGCCGTCTCAGAGATAGTCGCTGTGTGAGTCGGCGTGTGAGTGGGGGTAGGGCTGGCGGAAGCGGTGGCCGTCGGGGTGATGCTTGATGTTATCGTGTAGGTGCCGGAGATGGTGGGCGTGGGTGAGATGGTAGAGGTGGGGGTGGGGGTACCCAGCGGCAGGCCTTCGAGGAAAGCCAGGCCTTCACACGGGATACAATCCATCGCGGTAAAGCCCCCCACCGCGATGATGGTAACGCCCGAGGATTCGATATCGTAGACATGGCCGTTTGCCACAGGATCCCAGGGCAGCCACCCTCCTTGATACGCTTTGATGTAGTCCGCGAGAAAGCCGCCGATGTATTGTATGTTGTTGGAGAACTCCACAGTGTATACCGTATTGCCGGCAGGTACTGTCCCCAGGATCGCGCCGGTGTTCTTGTCCAATCTTCTCACGTTAAAACCATCTGCGGCGTAGATGTCGATGCCGCTGCCCGGCGCCAAGTCCCGAACCCAGCTGGTGAGGGCGGGTGCCCATGGAAGTACAGCAGCGGTGGCTGCATCCACCGCTGCGACATTGTTCCTCGCCTGTCCGCCAACGGTGTCGAGGCGTCCGCCAATGTAAAGCGTTGCGCCATCTATTCTCAGTGCATAGATATTAGCGCCGGAAGCGTCCCACAGGTTTGCGTCCCAGGCCAGGACATTGCCCGTAGAGGCATCGATCGCTGCGAGCGCTTCCATTTCCTGTCCGCCGACGGTGACGAAGGAGCCGCCGGCGTAGACCGTTCCGCCACTTATCTCCAAGTCGTAGACCATTTGGTCGGCGTCGGGATCCCAGGGAAGGAGCGCCGCGGTGGTTTTGTCAACAGCGGCCAGGTTATGTCTCGCTTGACTACCGACGGTAACGAAGCTGCCTCCGAGGTAAGCAGTTGTCGCGTCAACGGCGATTGACCGAACGGAGTCCGAATCCTCTTCAACAACAGGATTCCACGGCAGTATTGCTCCCGTGGCAATATCCACGGCTGCTGCGTTTGACCGGGGCACTGCATTCACGCCCGTGAAATCACCGAAGATCAGGATATCGGGACCGGAAAGGTCAAAGTCTCTCGCTGCAGCATTGGTTGATGCATCCCAGGCGAGAACGGCGCCAGTGGCGGCGTCAATGGCTGCCACGTTCAATCTTGATTGCCCGCTAACGGATTCAAAGTCTCCAGCGACGTATACCACGCCGCCACTGACCTTTAGACCGTAAGCGACATCATTCCACCAATCATCAAGGGATGGGCTCCACGGGAGCACCGTTCCCGTGTTTTCGTCGACAGCTGCTAGAAAGTAACGGGCGCTGGGTAGCAGTTTAGTGAATTCTCCGGCAAGATAGACCGTTCCACCCGACACCTCCAAATCGTATACGTCATTGGTGGCGAGAACTGGTCCCCAAGCCAGCGCGGCACCGGTAGTGGGATCCACGGCCGCGATCTTCCAGTTGCCCCCTATGTTATCGAAATCGCCTCCCAGGAACACTCTCGCGCCTGATACTTCTATATCGTAGACATAGTCATCCGGGGCTGGGTCCCACGGCAATACCGCGGCGGTAACAGTGTCCACTGCTGCGGCGTAATCGCGAGGTTGCCCGCCCACGGTAACGAAATCGCCGCCGATGTAAAGACTGCTGCCGGAGACTTCTAGGTCATATATTGGTGCCATGCCGAACATTCCTTCGATGGCAGGATCCCAGGCGAGAAGGTTCCCGGTGGCGATATCGAAAGCCGCCAAGCCATTGCGCGGCTGGCCTGCGATTGTTTGGATCATTCCCGCCACGTAGAGGGTGCCGCCAGAGATGAGGAGATCGAATACCTCCCAATCAGGGTTGGGGTCCCAGGTGAGGTCAACTGACATATCGGAGAGCACATGGGCCAGGCCTCTCCTGGCGACGCCGCCTATGCAAGAGAAGTTCCCGCCGATATACCAGCCGCCTGAGCCGTCCGGGATACAGGCCTTGATGTTATAGCTGACCACCTCCGGGAAGCCGGGCACGTGTGCAGCCGTTGCGGCATCCACGAACGCGCAGGAACCGGAGCGGGTGCTTACGTTGCTGAACTCGCCGCCGATGTAGGCCGTGCTACCGTCCAGCTCGATATCATAGACGTACCCATCGGTGATAGGGAAGTCATAGAGCGTGACTTGGGAATGAAGGTTCGGTGACAGTAATGGCATTGCCAGGAATACCCAGGACAGGAATATGAAATGTTTGGTCTTCATCGGGCAACTCGGTTGAACGGCGATGAAGAGGCCCAGGGAAGGAGAACAGGCGAAGAGTGTCCCAGCCCCCACATTCTCGGTTACTATACTATGGACGGATTAGATTGTCAACAAGTGTAGGATGATCCACAGGTGACTATCACTACGTGTGCGAGATTGGTTGGGCGCTCGCAGTGGGGCGCCCCTACGGTTCTTGCGAGATTACTTGGGCGGACACATGGGTCCGCCCCTACGATGTCGGCGCGTAGGGATAGGGGTCAATGTCTAGGTGCTCAAAATGGTTTTTCGCACAGCCCCGCTTTTGCCTGCACTACGAAGCACTGCGTAGCAGGGCGTAGTAGTGTCATCCCCCGGTGGTACACTGGTGGAGTGAAAGATGGCCTTTCAGTGATAGACCGCAACCACACCAGACAACCTGGAGCGGTCTATGGATAGGAGTATGAGAAAAGGGGGGATCATGGACAACAAGCCACTAGTGCCGGCTGCGGCTTTGAGATGCCAATTTGGCATCTCAAAGAAGGGAAGAGAGAGAAGAAGATATACTCCGCTGGCCTTTACGGCACAAAGGGGAGCATGACACGGCGATCATGGTTCTGATAGAGGAAATACGCAAGCTCACCTCGCCGCCGGAGAGACCGAGCCGGCGCATCGGCTTCAGCCAGGCCCAGGACATGCCCCGAACCAGTGTGTTTCACGGTTCAGGGCAGGCCTCATTTCTGGCTCATCGCCGCGGGACGGCGTTTGACCGGCCTGGGAGCAAGCACCTGGATGCTGCGCCACTTACCGCCGCGGTAACGTAGAACAAACAGTATGCAGGACAGGGAAAAGACGATGACCACCACCGTCCAGGTTGCCTCGGCGGAGAAATCGTTAGCGATGAGCATCGCGTAGCTGGCCAGCAAGATAGTGAAGTTGAATCCCACCGTGACGATCATTGCCCATAGCGTGTCCCCGGCGCCGCGCAGCGCTCCCGCCAGTACGAGGAGTATCCCATCAACCATTATGTAGAGCGAGGCCATACGCAGCATGAATATGGCGGTCGGCCTGGCCTGGCTGAATATCTCGCTATACTCACTGGGGCTAAACGCGTCCACCAGCATCGCCGGGAAACAGACGAAGAAGAAGAATACTACCAGGGAATAGCCCCAGGCCAGCTTGACGCCTGACATCACCGAACGGTGCGCGGTGCCTGGTTTACGCGCGCCCATGTAACGCCCCACCAGGCTGGTCACCGCTACCTCTATGCCGACCAGCGGCAGAAAGGAGACCAGGTCCCAGTTGAAGAGAATAGTGATCGCTGCCGCCGTGACCAGGCCGCGCGAATGAAATATCATTACCATGCCCGTAAAAGAGACCAGGTTGAGAAAGAACTCCATGCCACCCGGATAGCCGTAAAGAAGCATCTTGCCCATCACCATCCGGTCAAAGGCGAGGGAACCGGCGAGCTTAAATTCCTGCCTGATCTTGCGGCTGGTATAGGCCAGCATCACCACGAGAAAACCAGCGAGGCTGCCGGCGATGGTGCCGTAGGCGGCGCCCCTGATGCCCAGCGCCGGGAAACCCAGCTTGCCGAAGATCAACACATAGTTGGCAAAGATATTCACGACCATCGCCGTCATCGCCGAGAACATTACGATCTTGGTGCGGCCGATGCCCGAGAAAAAGCAACTGAAGACATGGCGGAAGACCCCGATCAGCGTGGCATAGATGACTATGTCAAAATAGAGCTGCTGCAGCACCAACTGCGCCGCGGGGATGTCCATCACGCGGAAGAACCAGTGGGCCAGCGGCCGGCAGGCGAAAACGATGGGGCAACCGATCAAGGCGATGATCAGCGCCTGGGTCAAGACCACGCCGCAATACTTCTTGCGCCCGGAGCCGAGGAACTGCGCCACGAGCGGCGTGGTGTAAGCGGTCAAGCCGAAGACAAAGGTCATCATCGTGAAAGCGGTCAAGCCGCCGCCCATTGCCGCGCTCATATGCGCCGGGCCGAGGCGCGCCAGGAAGAGGCGGTCGACGAAGGTCATGAAGCTATCGCAGCTGGTGGAGATCACCATCGGCAGGGCGATCACCAGCATCTCCCTGATGCCGCCGGGAAGATATCTCTTTTCCGCCATTTTTGACATAGCGAGTATTAGAACACAGAAAGGACGTGAGGGAAAGTTCTTTTGCGGTAGTAGTCGGGGAAGAAAGTAGGGGCAGGTTTCAAACCTGCCCTTACATAGGTCAAAGAAAGATAGGGTTCTAACCGTGAGGCAAAACCGCGCAGAGGAGGGTCTCCGCAGTTGCATTCCCCCGCCTCCTGGCGGATAATGGAGCGATGGGGACGACAAGAGGAGACAAAGAATGAAGAAGATTCTTGGCCTGGTACTGGCTTGCGCGGTTGCGGTGGGCGTCGGGGCGGAGCAGACGCGGCCGAGATTGCTGGAGGATTTCGAGGACGGCGACACCAATAATTCCGCCCTCGACAACGGCATCGCAGGGTCGAACGGCTATTGGATAACAAGCTGTGACAGCTACGGCGTGACGAAGATAAGCGGCCCGGAGATAGTCGAGCTGGACGGCGGCAAGGCCCTGCACGTGAGCGGCGCCAAGGGCACCAGCGCCTCCGCCGAGAACAAGTGGGTCTACACCAGCATACAGACCTGCTTCGGCGGCGATGACAAGTGGGCCGACCTGAGGCCAAGCACGGGAATGAGCTTCCGGGCACGCTCTGATATGGAGAGCGCGATCAACGTCACGGTGGAAGGCCTGGTCAACGGCAAGCAGTTGGCGGGGACGAGCACCGCACATTTCAAGCGGGTGAAGCTGGGGGGGGAGTGGGCGGAGCATACCGTCTACTGGGAGGATTTGAAACAGCCCGGCTGGGCCTGCCCCGGCGACAATTGCGTTGGCGCGCTGAGGGTGGACCACGTGGGGCACCTCTTCTGGGACCCGGCCGAGGAAGGGAAGGACTTTGACATCTGGCTGGATGATATCAAGCTGGTCTACGAGAAGAAGGTAGCGCCGCCCGAGGACACAGACGAGGCACAGGAGGCGGCGCAGAGAGAAAGCGAGGCAGCGCAGGGCGGCTACGTCTACTTCTGGGAGAGCTTCGAGCGCGAGCTCAACTGGAAGGTGGACTGGCAGACCTCGGGCTACGGGCGCCAGCTGGACGAGCACTACGCCAGCGAGGGGGGGCGCTCGCTCAAGCTTTCGTTCTACGCCAAGAGCGATTCGGCGCGGGCGGGCTACTATATAGATGAAGAGATGGACTGGACCTCGTACGAGCGCGTGCTGCTGGACATCTACAACCCCACCGAGCTTGAGAATGTGCGTGTTGACGTGGTGATCAGGACGGGGGATGGATGGGTCAGCCACGAGTATACCGTGCCGCCGCTCAAGAAGGGCTGGAACAAGAACGTGAGCGTGGACCTTTTGGCGCCTGAATTCCGTTCCGAGCTCTCCGCCTGGCGCAGCAAGGGCTACCTGGCCGAGCGCGGCGAGGTGAAGTCCTTCGGCGTGACGGTCTATCCCGGCGCTCCCGGCAACGGTAATCTTTCCCTCGATAACATCCGCCTCGTGCGGCGTGGCCTGGTGGATGTGGGTGACCTGAGCGTCAACGTCGGCGTGGAAGGCATCGCCTCCTGGGGCGACCTCAGCTACTGGCCGCCCGGCTTGCGCATGCGCGAGGGCGAATTCAGCCGCCTGCAGAGCTTCGAGACGGCGCCCTACTGGGACGGCGGCAGCTACGATGCGGTGGTGGAGCCGTCGAGCGAATTCGCCAGCCACGGCGCGAATTCATTGAGCGTCACCTTCCCGGCGTCGCCGGACGGCGTGACGCTGAATTGCGTAGGGCTGGAGAAGACACTGGCGGGGAAAGCAAAGCTGCGCTTCGACGTCTACAACCCCGGTCGCGAGGTGGACATACAGATAAGTCTCATGGATAACAAGTGGGGCTACTACGGCAGTAACTCGCGCACGATAGGGCACGGCTGGAACACGGTGATATTCGATTTCGGCAACGCTGAGGACTGGTACGGGGGCGAAATAGCGCCGCAGGTGTTGGAGAACCTGTTCAGTGTCAGCCTAAGGATCGTCTCGCGCTACCCCGGGCGCCTCTACTTCGACGGCCTTTCCGGCGGTGACCTGGCGCTGGAAGGGGCGGGGCAGGCGGGAGCGAAGATACACGCCGCCTACACGCCGAGCAAGGACCTGGAGCTCAGCGTGGACTACCGCGCCGAGGACGTGTTCTACGGCGACGCATGGTCGAACGCTCGCAACGCTCCCCCCGAGGCATACCTGGAGGCGGCCAAGCTCCGCTACGACCTGGGCAAGTTCAGGTCGAACCTGTTATACCGCAGCCTCGTCACCTCGTTCGACAACCCGAAGAACGGCTTGATCCAGCCCTGGTCGGTGGGTTACGAGATAGTGGGCGTGGAGACGGCGGGGCGGCTGGGCAAGTACGAGATGCAGGCCCTGCTGGCCTCGCGCCTCGAGTACGAGCGCTACAACGACCGCATGCCCACGGGGCTTGGGCCGGAAAGCCTGCTCGGTTTCCGTGTGCGGCGTGACCTGAGCGAGGAGAGCCGCATGGGCATCAGCTATACCACGCACGAATCGCGCTACGGGGCGGGGGTAGCCTACAAGCCGCCGCGCCTGCATAACTACGAGGTGGATTTTGACGGCAATATGCAGATCGGCAAATTGCGTACCTCGCTGGTGCTGGAGGGCGGCGTGACGCAGGGCAAGGAACCCGACCCCACGACGGAGCTGCCGGACGATGACAAGTATTACACCGGCCTGGACGTCAGCGGCGGGGTAAGCCGCTTGAGTTACTGGTACGGGCGCGAGGCGTTCGGCTACTATTTCGATACTGACTTCCTTGGCAAGGCGAGCAACAACGTGATGTTCTATAGCGGGGCCGGTTATGACCTGGCCGGCTTGAAGTTCTTCGAGCGGCTGGAGAACCTGCCCTACTGTGACGAAACGGTCACTGACAAGCTGAGTTTCAAGGTCAATCTGATGCAAGGCCACTCGCGCGATGTATTTACCGACGCGATAACAGGGGAGGAAAAGTGGCGCTTTCTCTTTAAGGATAGCAATCTCCAGCTGTCCAACGACCCCAGGGCGAAGCCGAGTTTCTTCTTCAGCGTCGGCATCGGCGAGAACGGCGGCTTCTGGAGCGAGAGCAAGGATAACTATTGCGACGCGGAATTCCTCTTGCCGCTGGACTGGAACGTCACGCTCGGTTGTGACGGCCGCTGGTCGCGGGGTGACTGGAAGGAGATAGCCAGCGGATTGAAAGGCTGGAGCCGCAATGACTATTATGACCTCTCGGTGGAGAAGTACTTCACCTCGCAGCTGCACCTCAAGACGAACCTGAGCTGGCGCCTGAAGCGCAGGGCCGAGGACGGGGTGTGGGGCGAGCAGAGGCGGTATTTCAAGTGGCAGGGCGAGGCGCGCCGCCCCCTGGGCGCAAATACCCAGGTGAGCGTGTATTACGGCTTCCCGGCGCTATTGGGCCCCGATTATGGCCAGCTGGAGACGATCGAGGTGTGGACGGTGAAGCTGGTGTCTTATTTCTAGGCAGTCCTGGGTCCTGAGTCCTCCGTCCCCGCTGTGCCGGCCGTTCTATGTTGTCTGCTATGGTGACGGCCGGCCGCCGTTCGCACGTTTTCCACGAAGTGCGGCGCCGGTCTTGAGCCCATCATTCCTAGACAAGTGTGCGTGGTTCTGCTACACTTCCGCAGGGCTGAGCGAATAGGCACTCTAAGCAACGAGGAATACTATGAATAGACTACTGCTGGCAATCATCTTCGCGTGTTCTATCTGCGCTTCGGGAATGAGCGCGAAGACGCGCGTGGCGGTGATCGACTTGCAGGCGAAGGAGGGGGTGACCGAGGGGATGGCTTCCCTGCTCACCGATTCACTGCGCGCGGAGATCTACAAGGCCAAGGTGTTCGAACTGATGAACCGCGAGGACATGGTCGCGATCCTGGGCGAGCTGGCCTTCCAGCAGTCGGGCGCGTGCGCGTCCACCACCTGCATCGTGGAGATAGGAAACGCTCTCGGCCTCGAGAAGATGGTCGCCGGCAGCGCGGGGAAGTTCGGCAAGATGTACTCGATCACCGTCAAGCTGGTGGACATCTCCAAGGCCCGCAACGATATCCTCTTGACCGAATACTACGAAGGCCGCGAGGAGGGGTTGCCCAAGTTCATCCAGGGCCTGGCGGAAAAGGTAATCAAGCGCGAAAAGGACCTGGCCAAGGGCAAGGGCGAGAAGATGGTTGTGCAGGAGGAAGCCGCACGACAAGAGAAAGCTCCCGCCAAGGAGAAGGTATCCAAGCGCGAGAAGGAACTGCTTAAACTGTTGAAGGAAAAGGAGAAGGAGCTGGCGCGCAAGAAGGAGGAAGGGGCGGCGGCAGCGAAGCAGCAGGAGAAAGAGCAACGCAAGAAGGAAGAGGAAGCAAAGAAGCTCGCTGACCAACTGTCTCGCAAGGAGCGCGAGCTCGCGGATAAGAAGGCGGAGATGGATG
>CBDVCL010000058.1:0-8949 GCA_965372475.1 uncultured bacterium
TCCCCGGCATTATCGCGCCGGCATAACGCACCGTGTCCGTGACGAGGGAGATATCCGCGCCATTATCCCTGTAGCCGTTACCGTTTGGGGCCGAGTAGGCGCGCACAAACGTCTCCTTGATGTTGCCGTAACGATCTTGCAACGATCTAATGTCTTCCAGGGTCTTATATCGCTCACGCCTGGTTTCGCCGATTCCGACCAGAAGACCGGTGGAAACGGGGATCTTCAGCTCACCCGCGGCGCGCAGGACTGCCAGGCGGGCCTTGGGCTCCTTGCCCGGCGAACCGAAGTGCGGCAGTCCTTCCTTGTTGAGACGGTCCGACGTGTTCTCCAGCGACACTTCTATGTGCGAGACCAATCCTTTGAATTTGCCCAGTTGGGCACGCGGCAAGTGCCCTACGCAAAGAGCCGGCACCATCCCCTGGCGCACGGCCAGGCGGCAAAGATTCAGCAGGTAGTCGCCGAAGGACTTGTAACCCTCGCTCTTCAACAGCGCCTTGATGATGCTGTTACGGTCGGGATTCTCGCCGGACATGAAGAGGACATTGTAAAAGCCCTGCCGCTTGGCGGCCTTCAGCTGACGCAGGACGTCAGCCTTGTTTACTACGTCGTTATCCTCGCTGTAGAAACCACAGTAAGCGCAACGATTGCGGCACCAATGCGCCAGGGGAACCGTCACCTGCTTGCGATAGCCGATGATTCTTGGCATGACAGGAGGGATTCTATCATGGCCTTGATAAATTGTCAAGATAATGTTCAGGTCGCGCCCGCACCGCAGACACAACATGTTGTATCTGCGGTGTTGAACATCATTTGTATTGTATATGAAGCGAAGAAAAGTAGGCGCCTTGGGTCATTTGTTAAGTTGATGCTGTGGGAAAATCTGTTTCGCGGAATCCGCGGGAGTCAGATCGCAGGTCTTCAGACAGTCCCAAGTTGATACTGTCGAGAAACCTATTGCGCCGACGCCGCTGATGATGAGGCCCAGCGCTGCAAGCGCTAAGCATCAATCCTGATATCCGCCCTAACACGAAAGATGGCAGCAGGGAGTATGCCGGGGTCAAAAAGAAAGACACGAGAAGCATCTTCGTGTCTCTTCGCCTGCCGCGCCGTCTTGACACGCCGCAGCGTGGAAGACGAAGGCGCGCAGACCGCTTGCACCAAAGAACTCAGAAATACTTTGACATCTCCCAGATAACCAAGGCCAGAGCGGCAAGAAGTAGAATACCGAGGGCGACATTCATCACGCCACTCAAGCGAGCCGGCGATTCCAAGCGCGCCAGGCGGCGCTGGTGCTCGCTCATATCAAGGCGCTTGGTTACCCCGCCTTCCCGGCTAACTGCTCGCTTCTGCTTGCCTTTTCCCGCCATGGTTTCCCCCTAATTCAAGACCATCTTACACTAACGTCCCCTCCCTGTCAATTTTATCCTCAATTTATTTTATTTTTTCCTTGCCTTGCCCCCCTAATCTTTGATATATTGCTTTAAATTCAAACTGCAATGGAGGTGGACAGTGGCAGACAACTTGGTCGTGCAGAGCAAGATCAAGGAACTGGTCAAGTCCGAAGCTTGTAGTTCCGCCGCAGACCTAATCCCTGCGCTCAACGAAGCGGTCGAGAAAGCCGTCCGCGCCGCCGTGGCCAGGGCTAAGTCCAACAAGCGCAAGACGGTCAGGGGTGCGGACGTTTAATCACTCCCACTATAAGAAACGCCCCAGCTAACGCTTGGGCGTTTTTTATTTAACCACAAAGGCACCTGCCTTCGTCAACGCTCCCCTGGGTATTACTTTCCAGGCAGGGAGCGCTGGCTCCCGCCTGCGCTCCTACCGGAGCTACGGCGTGGCGGGACAGCGTGCCAGGCGACGAATGTCAGGCATGACACTTCTTCCTGGAGCTTCAAACAACAATATGCGTCCTGTCGTTCGTGGTGTCGTTGTGGTTGGCTCAAGGGAGCTTGTTGAAGAAGGCGATATCATTCAGCGCACGCTGGCGTTTCTTCGCCGGCTTTAGGCGGAGAGGATATCCCACCGCAATCAACCCCACCACGCGGTATTTCCGGGGTACCTGCAGCACCTGGCGAACCCCCGCGGCGCTGAACCAACCGATCCAGCAGGTGCCAAACCCGAGCTCTTGTGCACGCAATACGAAGTGCTCCCCGGCGATACCCATATCCAGCAGGTAGTAATCAGTCCCTTGCACCAGGGCGCCTACGCGGTTGGCCTTGATGTCCAGCCCGGCCAGAAGGACGGCGAGTGCCGGAGCCTTAGCGGCCCAGCGCATCGGCAGATATACCCCGCTGAAGGCCTTCCTGGCCAATTCCTCTTTCAAGCCCGGGTCATCGACCAGCAGGAAGCGCCACGGTTGAACGTTACAGGCAGATGGAGCGAAGCGGGCGGCCTTGACGCAGGAAAGCAGGAGCCGGCGTGGCACGGGCTTATCCCTGAACTTGCGGATACTGCGCCGGGCACAAATTATACGCATTAGGGGGGATGTCTTGTCCATATTGTTGCCGGAGCGTGATCGAAGGGCCAAGGTTATAGGAATTCGTGCGGGATTGCAAGTGGCAAGACCAAGAGCGGGGCGGCCGGGAGGCGCGCCTAGTTGATTCTCCTGATAACGCAGTTGGCGTCATCAGTGACAAAGATACCCAGCGGTGTATCCACGATGCCGGAGGGGAAGAAATAGAGGGCCTCTTCTATCGGCCCGTCCCGGTGCCCGAGTTCTCCGAAGCCGCCCGAGAGGGTGGTGATATCGCTGCCGTCCCATTCGCGAATTGCGCCGTTCCAGTGATCAGCGATGAGCAGTCCGCCGGCGCCGTATAGCGCGACATCCGACGGGTTGTTAAAGCGGGCGACGTCCCCCGGGCCGTCTACCTGGTCCCGGTCTTGCCGGTAACCGGCAAGTGAGGTGACCTCCGCTGTGGCCAGTTCTATCCTCCTGACCATACAGTTGCGCTCGTCGGCCACGTAAATATAAGTCCCGTCTGAAACCAGGCCGACCGGGCCGTAGAAAACGGCCAGGGCGCCCACGCCATCACCCCAGCCGGCGCGCCTCATCCCACCCGCATAAGCCTTGACCTCCAAGGTGATCAGGTGCATGCGGCGGATCTGGTGGTTGGCGCTGTCACTGATATACAGGTATATCCCGTCAATGACCAGGCCCGTTGGCCGCAGAAAATGAGCGTCCGTGCCCACTCCGTCGCCGAAAGTATGCGCTCCCGCGTTCACGTCCCCAGCCACCGTTGCTACCGTGTTAAGCCCCAGCGTTACGGTGCGGATGGTGTTGTTCATTGTATCCGTCACATAAAGCGTGACGCCGTCCAAGGCGAGAAAGCTGGGATTGCAGAAACGTGCCGGCGGGTCGGTAGGCAGTAGGGGCGAATCAGAACTGCCATAAACCCCCGCCTCGCCGGCGATGGTAGTGACCAATGCCGTGGTGATATCAAGCGAGCGGACCACGTGGCCGCCGTAATCAGCGAAATAGATGGTGTTGGCGCCATCGTATACCATGCCGCGCGGCACGGAAAGGCGGGCGTTGGAACCGATGCCGTCTACCACCCCCGCCTCGCCGGCCTTGCCGGCGAAAGTGACCACCGAGACGCCGCAATAAGTTGGCGTCCAGGTCGGCGCGCCGCCTCCGCCGCCGTCGCCTGCCGCGGCGTCTTCATCGGCGAGGGGGTCAACGGAACTGCCGCCGCCCTGGCAACCGGCGAAGACGAACAGCAAGGCGCAGAAAGCAACGCCCAGCATACGTGCGCTTGTAAAAGAAGTTCTCATATTGGTATTACTCGCTATACCCCTCACCTACACATATCGGCCGCTGCCGGGAATTCTTGAGGACTAATCCGCACTGTGTTCCTCCCCGCTAATGAAGATAGCCGAGACTCCGCAGGCGCTGCTGCTCGGCGGGCGATAGCGCCAGGCGCGGCACCTCGCGATCCCGCCCGCCGGACTCCATCCACCTGAAGAGCTTGCCCTGCATCACCGCGGCCACTTGAGCACGGCTAGAGACGAGGTCCACTCGCTCCCCCGGGTCACGCCGCAAGTCAAAAAGCTGTGCTGTCTTCGTCCTGATATCGTAGTAGTACTTGTAATTGTTGGTGCGCAGGCAGCGCTTGACGTTGTGGCCGGGCCCCATGTGGTCGGCTTCGCTGAACCCGCCATAATCCTTGAGCCGCGTCCCTCCCTCCAGGTAAGGAACGAGGGATATCCCCTGGAAGGAACGGGGCGGGGCAAGCCCCGCCAGCTCCATCAGCGTCGGCGCCACGTCGATGAGCTGGACTTGTTCGGCGATCCTGCGCCCCGCCAGGCGGCCGCGCGGCAAACGCAAGACAAGCGGCACGAGCACGAGCTCGTCATATAGGGACACGCCGTGCAGCATACCGCCGTGGTCGAGGAATTCCTCGCCGTGGTCGCTGAGGAAGGCGATCACCGTATCCTCGTACAGCCCTCTCTCCCTCAAGCAGTCGAAGAAACGGCCCAGCTGGCTGTCAGCGTAGGCCACCTCCTCGTCATAACGGGCTATGGTATAGGCCAATTCCGTGGAGCTGAGCTCCCTGCGCTTGTTCCTCACTTCGAAAAGCTCCTCGGTGTCCGGCTCGAAATCAGACTCGTACCTCCCCGACCAGCGCCCGTAAAACGGCACGGGGGCTTTATAGGCGCTGTGCGGGTCATAGAGATGAAGGAAGAGGAAGAACGGCTTATCAGCGCGCCCTGAACCCAGCCACTCGATGGCCTGGTCGACCATTACCGCCGCGCCCTTGTTCTCCCCCTCGTCGCGAAAGACGTCAAAGCCGCGTTGGAAGCCGTATTTACGCGAGACGAGGAATACGTCCACCAGGCCCGCGGTGGCGTAGCCGGCCCGACTCAACAACGACGCGAGCAGTTTTTCCCTCTTGCTGATGGACAGGTCGTGGCGGTGCACGCCGTGGCGAGAGGGATAGAGCGACGTGAACAGCGACACGTGCGCGGGCAGTGTCCAGGGCGACTGGCTAAGCGTCCGCTCGAAAAGGATGCCCTGCGCGGCAAGGCGGTCGATATTCGGCGTCGTGTCGCGCCGGTAGCCGTAACAGCCGAGGTGGTCGGCCCGCAACGTGTCCAGGCAGATGATGATGATGTTCGGCGCGCCTGCAGCGATCTTCTGCGCGGGGCGCAGGAACCACACGGCGCAGAGCGCCAAGAGAGACAGGCATGCAGAAAAAATGATCTTCCTGCTCTTCCTGCCGCTGCCTTTCTTGCGCCGCTTTATCTTCTTCTTTCTGATCACCCTGTGATTATACTACAGAAAGCACAAAATAGCTTGCCCGTGTTGAAGTAACCCATTACCAAAAAAAAGAAGGGGGAAGCAAGTGCTTCCCCCTCCTCCCTACTTCAAGGCGTTGATTACTGCCCGAGGGTGACCAGGGTGTTGAGTATGGAGTTGGCCGTGGAGATGGCGCGAGAGTTCACCTCGAAACCGCGCTGGGCGATTATCAAGCGGGTGAGCTGGTCGGCCAATTCCACGTTGGACTCCTCCAGGTAGCCGGAGCGAATGGCACCGCGCGTGCTGCTCTGCGGTGTGCCCTTGATGGGACTGCCGGAGTTGGCGGACAGGGCAAACTTGGAAGTGCCCACCCGCTGCAGACCCTCGGCGTTAGGGAACGTGCATATCGCCACCTGACCGAGGGGCGTCATCTGGTCGTTGTCGAAGGCGCCCATGATCGTGCCGTCGGGGCCCACGTTCATGCTGATCATGCTGCCCTGCTCATAGCCGTCCTGGAAGTTGATGTAGGCACTGTGATAAGGAACATAGGTGCTGACACCGGCCACCGTCTGCGTGGTGCCCGCGGCGTCACCGGTGAGCCCGTCACGATAGCCCGTGCCGACCGTCTTACCCGGACCGGCTGAATACCCGCCGTCATTGTCCGGGCGGATGTCACGAGCGGCATCCCAGGCCGAGCCGAAATGTATCGTGGTCATGATATACTGCTCGGTACCGACGATCCACTGCATCGACGGCTCCAATTGCGGCGCCGGCAGGGCAGCGGGCCCGTTCTGCCAGAAGGTGTTCTCGATGTAAAGGATCGGCTTGAACTCCTGCACATCCCCCAGGCCTACGGCGCCCTGGTTCTGCAGAGAGCCGTCGGGGTTGAAGACCAGGTACTGCCCGGTAGGTATGGCGGTATTGGTGTTGCGGTCCATGGGCTCCTCGATGTTCGTGCCGCCAAGGCAGTTGGCCGCGGAGGGAGGCCCGTCGGTGCTGTCGAAAGCATACCAGGCGTATTCCGCGGCGTTGATGCCCGGCGCTGCCGTCAGGTCATTGGCCTGGAAGAACCAGAAGGTGAGCTCGCGCTCATTTCCCAACTGGTCATAAACAACGCTCGTGGTCTGGTGATCCGGCACGGCGCCAAGAAAATACTCGTTGGCCGCGCCTGATGTCAACTGTACCGCGACCAGGGTCACCTGGGTGACGAGCCCCACCGGAGGTGCCTGGGGCACCAGCTGGGTGTTGAGTACCTTCACTGCACCGGCCAGTATGCACGGCAAGCCGCCGGGCTGAAGCGCCGTGTTGATCAGCGCGGCAGCGTTCTGCGGCGCGCCGGTATCCAGGTTGCCGCTCAACGTAGTTATGTGAGTCGAGCGCGGCATCATCGTGAAATCAGGATCCACCTGGATGTTACCGATATCGGCAAGGTTAGTGCTGTCCATCTCGTAGATCCCCTCGTACATCGCCAGCGGATTGGGAATACCGCTGTTATAGATGCGCTCCTCGTAGGTCTGGGTCACGTTCCAGCCCTGCACCAGAGCGCCGGAGCGGTCCACCAGGTTGCCCTGGCCGTCAAAGGTGAAATCACCCGCGCGCGTGTAGAGGATCTGGTTCCCCTCGCGCACCATGAAGAAGCCTTCGCCGTCTATCGCCATGTCGGTGGCGTTGCCCGTGGCCTGGAAAGGCCCCTGGGTCATGATCGTGTCGATGCTGTTGACGCTCACACCCAGACCGACCTGGGCGGGGTTGACGCCGCCGTAGCCGCTGCTCGGCCCGGAGGCCCCGGTCCTGGTCTGGCTGATCGCGTCGGCGAAGTTGATGCGCGAGTACTTGTAACCCGTGGTGTTGACGTTGGCGATATTGTTGCTGATGACCTCCAGCATGGTGTTGTGTACCTTGAGTCCGGCAATTCCTGAAACTAACGATGTTGAAAGAGCCATTTTACTTCCTCCTCTTCTTGCGGCCGCCTCGATCGTTTTAGCGGCCTACGGCCTCCACCGAAGTGGTCCAGCCGGGTTAATTAATTGCGGCCTCACGGCCGCGCGCGGCCCAGCGGCCGCGTGACGAAACTGCCCCTCAAACGAATACGGCGCTGTCGATGTTGGTGAAGACATTCTCCTTCATGCTCGCCCCGTCCATCACGGTGATCACGGTACGATTAGCGATGGAAACGATAAGAGCAAGGTCATCCATCACCAACAACGACTCGCGTGCGCCCTTTGCCTCCGCCCTGCCCACAGCGGCGCTGATCTGCGCCAGCTTCTCCTCCGTAAGGTTGATACCTCTGCTCTGAAGACGCCCCAGGGCATGCGCCGAGAATTTCAGGTCGCTCACCCGGGCCACCTTGTCCTGCAGGACCTTGCCGAAAGAGCCGTCCGCTGCCGCGGCCCGGGCGGGAACCGTCGCTTTGTCCGCCGCCTCCTGGATCCGCCGCAGCTGCGCTGAAATGTGCTCTATACGGTCCGCGGTCATCTCGCTACTCCTTTCAAGCTTCGACCTGCAAGATCTGGTACCACTTGACGTCCACCTCCAGGGGGTCGCCCTGCTCGTCCAAACCGTGGACGGTCACGTAGACGTCATTGCCGCTCATCTTGACACCAACAGCCGTGCCGCTGATGGTCACGTCGTACACCTCGTCGTAAGCATGCACTGTCTTGCCAATGCACTGTATAGCGCTCATCGAGACGAGATCGTGGTTCTGAGCGTGCAAGAACTCGTTGAACTTCGTATTCAACTCGGTCATCTGCTCCAGGGTGGCGAACTGTGCCATCTGGCCCATGAAATCCTGATCCTCCATGGGGTTCAACGGGTTCTGGTTTTTGAGTTGAGCGACCAGCATCTTCAGAAACATATCCTTACCCATGCCTATCTCATCGAGCATTGTCCCTCCAACGGCTCCGATACTCATTCCTCTTCACCTCCTTTCCGGGTTCGTATTTACCTCTCCTAGCTATATATATCGGCAGGTCGGCGGATTTCTTTAATATAAATCACTTTAACAGTTTTTCTGAAAAATGCAAGTGGTGGGTAGAAACAGTGACCGTTGTCGCGTGTCTCGCGTCACGGGTCCCGGGTCACATCACAAGCGACACGCGACAAACACTAGGCGAGAAGGTCTATCGCATTGATGCCCATCTTCACGCGGTCGAGGAGTTCGCGGGCCTCGACGCCGTTCTCCGCGGGAAGGCCCACGCCAGGGGCCCAGTTGCGCACCTGGCGCCCCGCGCCCGGATGGGCGGCGGACTGGCCCTGGCTGAAATCAGGGGCGACATCCACGGTGAAACGGGCCAGGTTGAGGTCCTGGTCCCGCAGGGAAGCCTGCAGGTCGGAGGCATTGTTTAGCAACGCCGTCTTCACCTCCTGCGAAGTGACCTGCATATGCGCTATCAGTTGGCCCTCCTCGACCCTGAGCAGGATGTAGAGCTTGCCCAGGCTGGGCGGCTTCAACTGCAGCCTGATCTGGGTGTATTGCTTCCGCACGCCATCGACGAGCACCTCACTCAGGCGGCGCACCAGGGCCGGGCCAAGCACCATCGTCTCTCCCTCGGCCATGGCAAGGTTGTGCGATACCTTGAAGGCCAGGCCCTCGATGGGATCGCGCCTGCCCTCCAGGACCTGGGCCGCCGGCAGGATATCCGCCGAAGTGCGCAGTTCGGGCCTGAGGCTGTGCCTGAAATCGGCTTGCCGCGGCGTCTCCTCCCCGCCGC
>CBDVCL010000059.1:0-8904 GCA_965372475.1 uncultured bacterium
GGTTCTGGCCGCCTTTCTTCACCAGGCTGCCGCCGACGAACGCGGCCCAGGCGCCGCCGTAGAGCGAAGCCAGCTCACCATGCGTGTCTAGCAGGACCACTTCGCCCTTGCCACCCTCTTGCGAACGCCGCCGCGTGGTTAATCCCAACCGCTTCGCGCTCCTCTCCATTGCCTCCAGGTGCTTGAGATGGCGCGGCGCCAAAAGCAAACCCAGGCCCTTTATCTCGTGCTTGAGGCGCAGGTAGGCGCTGAGCATCTCTTCACCTTCTCGCCCGTGCAGGCTGCCGCCCAGGAGCACCTTCCCTGCCAGCCCGATCTCGCGCATCAGCTTTTTCCCCGCGCCGTAATCGGCGCCGCTGGCGATCTCGGCCTTGAGGTCGCCGCAGACCTTCACCTTTGCCGCCAAGGCACCGATATCGCGGTATCTTTCCGCGTCCAGCGCGTCCCGCGCCAACACAGCGTTTACCCCGGACAGGACCGTCTTTACCAGGACGCGAAAAGCGCGATACCAAGGATAACTGCCGTCGGATATCCTCGCGTTGACCACAAAGAGGGGGATGTCCAGGTGGGCGGCGACGCAGAAGAACGCGGGCCACAACTCTGTCTCCGCGACCACGATGAGATCGGGCCTGGTACGCTTGAGCCAGGCAAGCACGATGGGGTAGAAATCAAAGGGAAGCAATCTCGCTTCATCCACGCCGACCTTCTCGACAGCGAGGTCGCGCGCGTTCGTGGTAAGGGTGGTAAGCAATGTCGCGGCTTTTGGCAGGCGCCGCTTCACCTCGCCGATCAACGGCCCCAAGGCGTTCACTTCGCCCAGCGAGGCGGCGTGAAAATATATCAGCTTCCCTTCGGGGCGGCGCCAGGTACCAGGCAATCCCAGCCTCTGGCGCAATCCCAGCCTGCGACCGTATACAACCGCCCACAGCGGCAACGTAAAAAAGAAACAGAGCATGGTGATGGCGAAGAGCAGGTTGTAGGCGAATAGGACCATGGGTTTCTTTTCCTTCTTAACTTCTGTTCATACCCCGCCTGACGGCGGGTGGCGCCCGCCCGCCGTCGTCAGCGCTCCGGCTTGCCTTACTTCAATGGTGCGGAGCGCTGGCTGTGGCGGGTAAACTCCAGGACGCCACTACTGCTATTGCGCTAACAACTGTGTTATCACCTCGGCAGCTTTCGCGCTTGCCTTGTAGCGCCCCAGCTTGCGCCGCACTTCGGCGAAACCACGCCGCATCGCCGCCCGCCTCGACGCAGAATCCAGGATCCTCTCCGCCTCTCGGGCGATACGCTCCGGCTTGAGATCATCCTGAATATACTCCGGCACCAGTCTGCGCCCGGCGAGGATATTGATCATGCCTATGTGCCTGACGTCCACCAGCCGCTTCGCCAACTGGTAAGAGAGCCACGAGGTACGATAGAGGATTATCATCGGTGTGCCGAGAAGCCCTGTCTCCAGCGTCGCGGTACCAGAAGCGACCAGGGCCAGGTCCATCAGGGAACGCACCTTTTGCCGTTCTTCGCCCCTGATCACGTTCACGCGCACACCACTCCCCCTGATCTCCTGCGCCACCTGGCGCAGCGCGATGTTCGTGCCCAGGGGCAGGAAGAACGCCAGATTCCGCCCGCGCGCCACGAGGCGCCGGCACGCCTTGAGCATGGGGCGAAGCAAGCGCTCTGTCTCCGTAGTCCTGCTGCCCGGCAGCAGGCCCACCAGCTTCGCTCCCCGCGGCACGCCGTAGCGTCTACAGAGAGAAGACCGGCTAGCACGCTGAGGTTTTTCCTCCAAGAGGGGATGGCCGACAAACTCGGCCTTAACACCATGTTGCTTGTAGAAGCCGACCTCGAAAGGAAAGATGACCAGCATCCTATCCACGCATTCGCGGATGATCTTAGCGCGCGAGGGGCGCCAGGCCCAGAGCTGGGGGCTGATGTAGTAGACGACAGGGATGCCGCGCCGCTTTGCGGCGCGCGCCAGCCGCAGGTTGAAGCCCGGATAGTCGATGAGAATAACCAGGTCTGCTCCCTTGTCCAATTCACCCAGGGCGCGGCGATAGAGGCGGTAAAAGAGGGGTAAGTTACGCAGTACCTCGACAAAGCCGACCACCGCCAGGCGCGGCAGGTCGTAAAGGACATTCACCCCCGCGGCGGACATGCGCCGTCCCCCGTAGCCGGTCACACTCAGCCCGGCACAGTGCCGCCGCAATTGCCGCACCAGGGCGGCACCGTGCGCGTCGCTCGACTCCTCCCCCGCGACGATGAAGATTCTCTTCGGCTTCATTGTTATCCACAGATTACACTGATTTCACAGATTGTGTTCTCGCTGCCGTTTACGACCTTCCCCGCCACACTTATGCTCCCGTTCGAACTCATTCAACAGTGCCAAGAATCGACGCCTAGAGTATCTGTGAAATCTGTGGATAAAGAGCCTGCTATTTCCGCAGATTGCGCCTGATCTCCGCCTGGATCTTTCCTGCCAGGGCGAGGGCATCGCGACCCGCCTTGCCGTCTACGAGAGGCGGGCGGCCCGTGCGGACACAATCCAGGAAGGACCCCAGCTCGGCATAGAGCGGCTCCGCCTTTTCTACGCGCAGCTTCATCTTGCCTACCTTGGTGTGCCGGCCGCGTCCCGACTCTCGCCGCCAGGCGGCGACCTTGTTCTTCAAGAGGTCGACCGAGATATATGACTCGCCCTTGAAGAGGCGTATCTTGCGCGAGTTCTTCCGGCTCATCCTGCTCGCGGACAGGTTGGCCACGCATCCGTTCACAAACTCAAGCCGCACGTTCGCCATGTCCTCCTGTGAGGTGAAAACAGGCACGCCGATAACGTCGACCTTGCGCACGCTTGACCCGGCCAAGTCCAGCACCAGGTCTATATCATGGATCATCAGGTCGAGCACCACCCCCACGTCGAGGCTGAGCTCGCGGAAAGGAGCCAGCCGCTCAGCCACGACATATCGCAGCTTCCCGGGCACCTTGCGCACCGCCCGGATCAACGGATTGAACCGCTCAATGTGTCCCACCTGCAGGATGAGTCTCTTCCGCTTCGCCGCGGCGATCATCTCCCCCGCCTGGCGAACATTGGCGGCCATCGGCTTCTCTACGAGGACGTGGAGCCCGGCGCGCAGGCACGCCAGGGCCAGCCGATGGTGGCCCTGCGTAGGTACGACCACGCTTACCGCCGCCACGCGGGGTAGGAGTTCCCGATAGTCGGAAAAATACAGGCACTTGTTCTTGCGCGCCACCTCTTCGCCCCGTTCCCGGTCGATGTCCGCGACGCCGACCAGCTCGGCCGCGGCATGGCTGCGATAGCAACGGGCATGATGCCGGCCCAGATTGCCTACACCGATGACGCCTGTTTTGATCTTACGCATGATGTGTCAGCAGCTAGGAACTACTACTGAATGCCTTCCCCGTATCTCTCCCGCCATTTCCCCTTCTTCTTCAGGGCCTTCTCCATCATCTTCAGCAATTCCTCCGCCTCCCTGATGCTCATGCCGCTGACCTTCTCGTTCTCCTGCCCGTCAGCGAAGATAATGGTCGGGTATCCGCCCACGCGGTACATCCTGGTCACCATTCGCTGGACGTTCCCGTCAATGCGGACGCATACGAACTTCTTCGCCATTTCCTGCACGCGCTTGTCCGCGAAGACCTTCCGCTCCAGCAATGGCAGGCCGGCATTGAACTCGGTATAGAAGAGCAGCATCATGAACTTCCGTTCCCTGTTCGCTTCTTCCATGCCGCTATTATATTTATCCAGCCACTTGATGCCGCCGCCGCTGAGCACTCCCTTCTTCTCTTCGCGTCCGGCCAGCTGGTCCTCGACTTTCTTGATGAAATCACGCAATTCCGAGTTATCCGGATTCAGCTCGAGCGAACGGCGGTAATAGCTCAGGGCCGTCCGTCGCCGGCCCATCTTGTATAGCGCGTTGCCCACCCCCATATTTGCCTCCCAGGAGTCAGGATTCATATTCAGAGCCTGCTGGTAAACCTGGAAGGCATTCAGGTTATCCCCCTTCTTGTAGAAGCTCTTGGCAGTATTCAGCAACTGCTGGAAGTCCGCGGACGAGAGCATTACGTGGCAGGCGAGGCAGAGAACGGACGTCAACAGCAGCACCTTCGACAGCCTTTTCATGATACGCCTCCTTGCTGACTAACAAAGAACCTCGTTAGCAGACTATTATTCTATTAGATGCCTGCGGCGATAGCAAGGTCTTTCCCGCAAAGCGACCTTCTGCCCATTTTTCGGCGATGGATTACTTCAATTCGCCGAGTGCGCGAGGAAGGTGTTCTCTACGATCGCTTCAGGTCAAAGTAACCAACCACCCGTTTTTACTTGCCCCGCCGATGGTACTTGATTATACTTATATCATAAGGCTGTTGGAGAAGTAGCTTCGCGAAAAGGGCTCTCCCACACTATTATGATAGAGGAGGCATGATGAATGAGCTCAAAGTGACCGTTGTCTTGCTGGCGCTGATACCCCTGCTGATATCCTGCGGCGGGCCGGGAGCCCAAATCAAGGGCGATCACTACCAGGCGGGAATCGCCTTGAGAGAACAGGGCAAGCTCGCGGAAGCTGTCGATGAGTTCAAGGCAGCCATCGCCGATAGTCCCCTGAATGCCAGTGCCCACAGTGCCCTGGGCCTGGCCTACTCTGACAGCGGCCTACCGGAGGAGGCGATGAAGGAATGGCGCGAGGCAATGAAGCTTGACCCCTCCCTGCCTGAACCGCGCCAGAACCTGGAATTAGCCCTCTATAACAAGGGCCGCGCCGCCGCAGCCGGAGGTGACAAGGAAAAAGCGAAAGAATACTACCTCGAAGTACTCCAGGTCAACGCCTCAAGCGCCAAGGCCCATTACAAATTGGGCATCTACTACGCCCGGAAGAAGCAGTGGGAAAACGCGGCCAAGGAATACGAGGCGGCCCTTCTAACCGATGCGGGCAACAGCGATATCTACAACCGCCTTGGCTTCGTTTACTACCGCCTCAAGGAGTACGACCGGGCTCGCACCGCCTGGGAGGCCTGCCTCAAGATCGACGTCAACCACGAGAAGGCCAAGAAGAACCTGGCACGCCTGGAGAAGATGGGCTACTGATATGCCTTGTGCTGTCGGAAAGGTTCCTGCGCGGAATACGCGGAAACATCGCGGCATGCGCGGAAATATTGCCACCGCCGTCTTCCGCGGCTTCCGCGAAGATTCCGCGGTCTCCGCGGACTAACCCGAAAAACTATTCTGACAGAACATGCTTAACTTCATCCAGTGCCTCGATGAACGGATCCTCCACCTGGTGCGCAGTTCCCTCGCCTCCCCTTTCGCGGACGGAGCGATGTCCCTGCTTAGTGACAGGCGCTGTGTCTTCCCCTTGCTCGCACTGCTATTCGCCTACTTCATATGGAAGAAAGGCAAGCGCGGACGCCGTGCCGTGCTGGTCTTGCTCCTGGCAGTCGCCCTCACGGACGTGGTAGCCAGCCGCATCCTCAAGCCGGCGTTCCATCGCCTGCGCCCCTACCAGCAGCAAGCCGCAGCAGAAGGCGAAGAACCATCGGGTTCCTTCTCGTTCCCTTCTTCGCACTCCGCCAATATCGCCGCCGGGGCAACAGCGATCTCCATTTACTATCCAGCCGCCATCCCTTTCACGGCCTTGCTCTGGGCCCTCGTATCGCTCTCGCGCGTCTACCTGAACGCCCATTACCCCAGCGATTGCCTGGGCGGCCTGCTGTTGGGGATGGCGATAGCGGTGGGGATGTATTACGTGGTAGAATATGCGCTCAAGGTCGTGAAACACAAGTGGCGCTGGGACCTCGGACCTCGGGGCTCGGACCGAAAAGAGTAACGCTAAGAACACCAACCCGATTGCCGATTTCAAATGGAACGAGAGAAGCTGGAAAAATTGCTTGAGAGCGTGCGTGGCGGCAAGCTGTCGGTCAAGACCGCGATGAAGAAGCTCCGCACCTGGCCGATGCACGACATGGGCTTCGCGCGCATCGACACCCAGCGGGGCCTGCGCAGCGGCTTTCCCGAGGTAGTCTTCTGCACGGGGAAGAAGGAAGAGGAAAGCGCGGCGATACTCAAGGCGCTCGCCAGGGGCAACAACAACGTCCTCGCCACGCGCGCCACTCCTTCCCTTTTCAGCCGCGTGAAGAAACTGGGGCGCGGCTGGCGTCATCACCTTCGCGCCAGGGCCATCACCCTGGAAAAGAAACGGCGTCCCCGTTGCGGGCACCTGCTCGTGCTCACGGCGGGAACATCCGATATCCCCATCGCCGAGGAAGCGGCCGTGACCGCGGACATCATCGGCGCGGAGGTGGAAACGTCCTTCGACGTGGGAGTGGCCGGAATCCATCGTCTTTTCCGCGAACGCTCCAAGCTGGAGCGGGCCGACGCCGTGATCGTGGTGGCGGGCATGGAGGGCGCCCTGGCCAGCGTCGTGGGCGGACTGGTTGATCGTCCCGTGATAGCCGTGCCCACCAGCATCGGTTATGGGGCCAGCTTCGAAGGGCTGGCCGCTCTCCTGGCGATGCTCAACTCCTGCGCGGCCGGGGTCACAGTGGTGAATATCGACAACGGCTTTGGCGCCGGTTTCGCGGCGGCTAATATGCTTAAACTGAAAGGATCGAACCGGCGACGGGGCGACGGGGCGACGGGGCGAGATTAACCGACCTCGCCGTTTCGCCGTTTCGCCGGCTCTCCGGTTCGAACACTGACATTAACAAGAAGATACTCTACCTCGACTGCAGGCAAGGCGTCAGCGGAGACATGTTCCTCGGTGCCCTCGTGCACCTGGGTGTAGACCTCGCGCAGATCGAGCGCAAGGTCAAGGCCTTCGGCATCCGTGGGTTCAAGCTCGGAAGATCCCGGGTAAGGAGAGCGGGAATAGCCGGTGTGAGGCTGAGGGTGAAAGTAGCACGGGAGAAAAGCCACAGCTACGCGCGCATCAAGAAGATCCTCGCGCGCGGCAAGAGTTCTCCCTGGGTCAAAGACCGTGCGCTTGCTGTCTTCGAGAACCTGGCACGGGCGGAAGGGGCGGTGCACGGCCTCGGCCTGCACGCCGGTCATTTTCACGAGGTCGGCGCGCTGGACGCCCTCGTTGACGTCATCGGTTCCCTGGCGGCGGTGGAGTCACTGGCAGTGGACAAGATCCTTTCTTCTCCCCTCGTTCTCGGCAGCGGCACGGTCAAAGCGGCGCATGGCGTCCTGCCCGTGCCGGCACCAGCCACCCTGGCCCTGCTCAAAGGCTCTCCTGTCTTCCAGCGCGAAAGCGGCTGCGAACTGACCACACCCACCGGCGCCGCCCTGGTCACCGGCCTGGCCGAGGGGTTCGGCCCACTGCCGCCCCTGCGCCTGCTCAAGACCGGCTACGGGGCCGGCGCCCGGGCTGTGCCGGGCGTAGCGAACATGTTTCGCCTCATACTCGGACAGAGCGATGACGCCTGCGGGCACGACCGCGTGATCGTGATGGAGACAAACATCGACGACATGACGCCGCTCGCCTACGAGCCCCTCTTCGAGACACTCTTCGCCGCCGGGGCGCTGGACGTTTTTCTCGAGCCGATCACCATGAAACGCGGCCGCCCCGCGGTCAAGCTATCGCTGATCGCCCCGCCGCCCCTGGAAAACCGGCTGGCACGCGCTCTGCTCGAGGGCACGACCACTTTCGGCCTCCGCTGCTACCAGGCCACGCGCTGGCTCAAGCAGAGGACCCAGATAAGCGTCGCTACCCGCTACGGACGCGTAGGCGTGAAAATGGGAACACTGGACGGCAAGCTCACCGACCTATCCCCCGAATACGCCGATTGTCGGCGCCTGGCGAAGAAGGCCGGGGTCAGTTTCCTGGAGGTATATGAAGAAGCGAAGAAAAGAGCGAAAGCCAGCGGGCGCAAACGGAAAGGCTGAGCTATACGTAGTCAGCACACCCATCGGCAACCTGGACGACATCACCCTGCGCGCCCTCGAGGTGCTGCGGCGGGTGGGAATAATCGCCTGCGAGGACACCCGGAGGATCAAGAAGCTCCTTTCCCATTTCAAGATACACGGCAAGGAACTGGTATCCTATTACCGCGGTACTGAGGAGAAGAGAATCCCCGCCTTGCTACGCGCCCTGGAAGACGGCCGTGATGTCGCCCTTGCCAGCGACGCGGGCACCCCGGGCATAGCCGACCCGGGGCTCGAGCTGATACAAAAAGCCCGCGAACAGGGCCACGCCGTGCGGGTGATCCCCGGAGTCTGCGCCGCCGTCGCCGCCTTGACCGCGTCCGGCCTTGCCGCGGATAACTTCCTTTTTCTCGGCTACCTGCCCCGCCGCAAGAAGGAGCGCCGCGCCTACCTCTCACCACTGCGTTGGGAGAAGCGGACGCTGATACTTTTCGAAGCGCCGCACCGCCTTGATCCCTCGCTGGCGGACATAGCCGCTGTTTTCGGGCGGCGACCGATGGCAATTGTGCGCGAGTTGACGAAGATCAACGAGGAGGTGCTCCTGGGAAAGGCCGAGGAGCTCGCCAAGCAGCTCACGCCCGCGATAACCCGCGGGGAGATCACCATCATCCTTGAGGGCTTCCGCGAAGCGGAAAGAGAGGAGAGAGGCGGCTGGAGCGGCTATTCCCTGGCCTCCCACCTGGTGAAAGTGATGAAGGAAGAAGGGATTTCCCTTTCCCGCGCAGTGGATAAACTGGAGCAGGTGCGCGACGTGCCGAAGGAAGTGCTGTATAAGATCGCGAAGGAAAGCGGGCTGGAAGGCAAGCGCAAGTGATGACATCGGGCATAAGGGCTTTAGGGTCTTAGGGTTTGGACTTCACCCCAATACCCTAACACCCTAATACCGGACCAACGCCGATGAAGAAACGTCTCAGACGACTACTGGTCGCCGCGACACAAACGCTCGTAATACTGCTGCTGGTGCTGTGCAT
>CBDVCL010000060.1:0-8898 GCA_965372475.1 uncultured bacterium
ACCGCAAGAGAAAACTGCTCGCCACTACCCTCTTCCGCGCCCTGGGGCTTGATGACAACGAGGCCATCCTCGCCGAGTTTTTCTCCATGGAAAAAGTTCCCTTGAAAGCGTCCGTGAACAGGGTGAACGGTAAGGACGTCATTGACCAGGAGACCGGCGAGGTGCTGATGCTCAGCGGGGAAACTATCACGGAGGAGAAAGCCGAGAAGATCAGGGCACTCGGCGCGGCGGTGAAGGAGCTTGAGGTCCTGGAGGTCGGGGACAGGAACATCAACATACTGGCCACGCTGGCAAAAGACAAGATGGCCGGCAAGGAGAGTTCTATCCTTGAGATCTACGCCAAGATGCGGCCGGGCGATCCGCCGAAGGTGGAGAACGCCGAGATCTTCCTGAATAACCTCTTCTTCAACCCGCGCCGTTATGACCTCGGCAAGATCGGGCGATACAAGTTGAATACCAGGCTGAAGCTGGCTGTGGACTCGGGGCATACTATTCTCGCGCGCGAGGACATCATCGCGGCCGTAAAGAAGCTGTATGACATAGCGAACAAGATGGGCAAGAAGGACGACATAGACCACTTGGGCAATCGCCGCGTGCGCGCTTCCGGCGAGTTGATCGAGAACTGCGTGCGTAAAGGCCTCGCCCGCATGGAGCGCGTGGTCAAGGAACGTATGAGCATCCTCAGCATGGAAGGCATCATGCCCAATGACCTGATAAATACCAAGCCGGTGTCCGCGGCTATCAATGAGTTCTTCGGTTCAAGCCAGCTCTCCCAGTTCATGGATCAGACCAACCCGCTTGCCGAACTGACCCACAAGAGGCGGCTTTCCGCCCTGGGACCTGGTGGACTGAACAGGGACCGGGCCGGTTTCGAGGTGCGTGATGTCCACTATACGCATTACGGCAGGCTATGCCCGATCGAAACGCCGGAAGGCCCGAACATAGGCTTGATCACCTCGCTCGCCACCTACGCCCGCATCAACGAGTACGGCTTTATCGAGACGCCGGTGCGGCCGGTGAAAAAGCGGCAACTGCAGGGCGAAGTCGAGTACCTGTCTGCCGATCAGACAGACCAGCACTATATAGCCCAGGCCAATGCCGTGATCGAGGGACGAAGCAAGCTCGTGGACGGTATGCTGGCGGCACGCTACAGGGACGATATCCCGATGGTGCGGGCGGAAAACATCACCTACGTCGATGTCTCTCCCAAGCAGATAGTCAGCGTGGCCGCTGCCTTGATCCCCTTCCTGGAGCACGACGATACCTCGCGGGCGCTGATGGGCTCGAACATGCAGCGCCAGGCTGTGCCGCTTCTCATCAGCGAAGCTCCTCTGGTGGGGACGGGTATGGAGGAAAAGGTGGCTTACGATTCCGGTGCGGTGGTGCGTGCCAGGCGTTCCGGGGTAGTAGAGGACGCTTGCGCTGACGGCATCACCATCGTCACGGATTCGCGCAAGGAGATCGGCGTGGACAACTACCACCTGGTGAAGTTTCACCGTTCGAACCAGGATACTTGCATCAACCAGCGCTTGATAGTGAACAAGGGCGACCGCGTGCGTGCGGGTGAGCCGATAGCGGACGGGCCGAGCACGAACCAGGGCGAGTTGGCCCTGGGACGCAACCTGCTCGTGGCCTTCATGCCCTGGCGGGGATATAATTTTGAGGATGCCATCGTCATCAGTGAACGAGTGGTGCGGGAGGACATCTATACCTCGGTGCACATCGAGGAGATGCAAATAGAGGCGCGCGATACCAAGCTGGGCAAGGAAGACATCACGCGCGACATTCCCAACCAGGGCGAAGAAAGCCTGAAGAACCTTGATGAGGATGGGATCATTCGTGTCGGCGCCGAGGTGGAGCCGGGGACGGTTCTCGTGGGTAAGATCACCCCCAAGGGGGAGACCGACTTGACGCCGGAGGAGAAGCTGTTGCGCGCGATATTCGGGGAGAAAGCCGGTGATGTCAAGGACACCTCGCTCAGGACCCCTCCGGGCCTTGATGGCAAGGTGATCGCGGTGAATATCTTCAAGCGACGCGAGAGGGAGGAGGAGCTCAGCGAGAGGGAGCAGGAGAGAGTTAAAGCCCTGGAGCGGGAACGCGCCCGACATATCCGCAGGATCGAACGGCAAGTCGCCAAGCGGATGGAACTGATCCAGAAAGAGGGCAAGGAGGCCCAAGCCAAGGCTCCGCGCGGCAAGAAAGGCGCCGCCAAGCAAGCGATGAAGCGAGAGATCGAGCTGCTGAAGCAGTTGAAGAAGGAGCGGATCGAGAAGATAAAGCGGGATAAGCACAAGGAGATCGACAAGATCAAGCGCGGCGATGAGTTGGCGCCGGGAGTGATAAAGCTGGTCAAGGTGTATGTCGCCAGGCGGCGCAAGCTCTCCGTGGGTGACAAGATGGCCGGCCGGCACGGTAACAAGGGCGTGGTGTCCAAGATACTGCCCAAGGAGGACATGCCCTTCATGGAGGACGGCACGCCGATAGATATCGTGCTGAATCCCTTGGGGGTTCCCTCGCGTATGAATGTCGGGCAGATACTGGAAGCGATGCTCGGCTCGGTGATGAAAGCGCGCGGCACTTACGCCATGAGCCCGGTATTTGTCGGCGCCACTGAAGAGATGATACGAAAGGAATTGAAGGACCTGGGTCTGCCGGAAGACGGCAAGGTCGTCTTGCGCGACGGCCTCAGCGGTGTCCCCTTTGACCAGGAAGTCTTCGTGGGATACCTTTACATGCTGAAACTGGCTCACCTCGTGGACGACAAGATGCACGCGCGTTCTATCGGGCCCTATTCCCTGATAACCCAGCAACCGCTGGGTGGCAAGGCCCAGTTCGGTGGGCAGCGGTTCGGAGAGATGGAGGTGTGGGCCCTCGAGGGTTACGGGGCGGCCTACACCCTACAGGAACTCCTCACGGTGAAGAGCGACGATGTAGCCGGCCGCAACCATGTCTACGAGGCCCTGGTCAAGGGCAAGAACACGCCGAAACCGGGGTTGCCGGAATCATTCAACGTCTTGGTCAAGGAGTTGCAGGGCTTGGGGTTGAATATTGAGCTCTTGACCGACATGGACGGCGATAAGGGCAAGAGCCCGGCAAAGGGGGCGGCATGAACGAGAACATTCTGCCCAGGGGTGAGACGAGCAGGAATGCTTTCGCCGCCATCCGTATAGGCCTGGCTTCCCCGGAGATGATCCGGGCCTGGTCGAAGGGCGAGGTGAAGAAGCCGGAGACGATAAACTACCGTTCCTTCAAGCCGGAGAAGGACGGTTTGTTCTGCGAGCGGATCTTCGGCCCGACCAAGGACTGGGAATGCAACTGCGGCAAGTACCGCAAGATAAAGCACAAGGACGTGAAGTGCGACCGTTGCGGCGTCGACGTGATCCAATCCAAGGTGCGGCGCGAGAGGCTCGGCCATATCGAGCTGGCCGCTCCCGCGGCCCACATCTGGTTCCTTAAGGGTGTGCCCAGCAGGATCGCCTACCTGCTCGACATGTCGGTGCGTGACCTGGAGCGGATAATCTACTACGAGAGTTACGTGGTGATAAACGCGGGCAAGGCCCCGCTGGAGGAAAGGCAGCTCCTTTCGGAGGACAAGTACCGGGAGTTAAGCCGCGAGTATCCCGGCATGTTCAGGGCTAAGATGGGCGCGGAGGCGGTAAGGGAGATCCTCAGGGCCACGGACCTTAGCGAACGGGCAAAGGAACTGCGCGCCAAGGTCAAGGCCACTTCCTCGAAGCAAAAACAACGCGACCTTAACAAGCGGCTCAAGGTAGTCAACTCCTTCAGCAACTCTAAGAACAAGCCGGAGTGGATGATACTCGACATCTTGCCGGTGATCCCGCCGGAGATCAGGCCGCTGGTGCCGCTCGATGGGGGGCGTTTCGCTACCTCAGACCTTAACGACCTTTATCGTCGCGTCATAAACAGGAATAACCGGTTGCGCCGTCTTCTGGACATCAAGGCGCCGGACGTGATCATTCGTAACGAGAAGAGGATGTTGCAGGAGGCGGTGGACGCCTTGTTCGATAACGGGCGCCGCGGCTATACGGTAAAAGGCGCCGGCAACAGGCCGCTGAAGTCGCTCTCCGATATGCTGCGCGGCAAGCAGGGCCGTTTCCGCCAGAACCTGCTGGGGAAGCGTGTCGACTACTCCGGCAGGTCCGTTATCGTGGTCGGTCCCGAGTTGAAACTATGGCAATGTGGATTGCCAAAGAAGATGGCGCTGGAATTGTTCAAACCGTTCATCATCAAGAAGCTGGAGGACCGCGGATACGTCCATTCCATCAAGAGCGCCAAGAAAATTGTAGAGAGGGTCCGGCCCGAGGTGTGGGACATCCTCGCCGAAGTGATCCGGGACCATCCCGTACTCCTCAACCGTGCCCCCACCTTGCACCGTATGGGCATCCAGGCGTTCCAGCCGTTGCTGGTGGAGGGGAAAGCCATCCGTGTCCACCCCTTGGTCTGCACCGCCTTCAATGCCGACTTTGACGGCGACCAGATGGCCGTGCATGTGCCGCTTTCGGCGGAGGCCCAGCTTGAGGCGAGGTTGCTGATGCTTTCGACAAACAATATCCTTTCCACGGCCAACGGCGAGCCGATAGTCGCGCCGACGCAGGATATCGTACTCGGTTGTTACTACCTGACCAAGTTACGCGAAGCGGGAAGCGGGGAAGCGACGGTGCGGGTGTTCAGCGACGAGGTCGAAGCCCTGCGCGCCTACGACGAGGCGATCGTTAGCCTGCATGATTGGGTGAAGGTGCGGGTCGACGGAAAGGTGATCAGCACGACGATTGGCCGGATCATCTTCAACCAGGTTGTGCCGGTGAAGCTCCGCTTCATCAACAAGGAGATGCGGAAGGTCGAACTGCGCGAGCTGATAAGCGATTGCTACAACCGCATCGGTCGTTCGGCAACGGTGAAGATGCTCGATGAACTGAAGGACCTTGGCTTCTACTGGTCCACGCGCGGCGGCATCACCGTCTCCCTGGAGGCGATGAAGGTACCGCGAGACAAGACGGAGCAGATCGATAAGGCCAAGGGGGCGATCGTCAAGATCGAGAGTGAATACCGTAACGGCGTGATCACCAATAATGAGCGCTATAACAAGATAATCGACCTATGGACCGGCGTGGCGGACGAGGTCGCCGAGAAGATGTTCGCCGAGATGAAGGTCGACCGCAACGGTTTTAACCCGATCTACATGATGGCGGAGTCGGGCGCCAGGGGTTCACGCATGCAGATCAGGCAGCTTGCCGGTATGCGTGGCCTGATGGCGAAGCCCTTGCAGAAGATAACGGGCGGCGTGGGCGAGATAATCGAATCGCCGATCACCTCTAACTTCCGCGAAGGGCTGAGCGTCTTGGAATACTTCATATCCACGCACGGCGCGCGCAAGGGGTTGGCGGACACCGCCCTGAAGACTGCGGACGCCGGCTATCTTACCCGCCGCCTGGTGGACGTTGCCCAGGACGTTATCGTGACCATAGAGGATTGCGGCACGCTCAACGGCATACGCATGCAGGCGCTGAAGGAAGGATTCGAGGTGATAGAGCCGTTACGCGAGCGGATCGTCGGGCGTATCGCCCTCGATAATGTCGTCGGCCTGCTCAGTGACGAGACGATCGTCAAGTCGGGAGATGAGATCGACGAGAAGAAGGCGCGGCTGATCGAGGAAAACCAGGAGGCGGTGCGGGTGCGTTCGGTTCTCACCTGCGAGGCGTCTTGGGGCGTGTGCTCGAGGTGTTACGGCCGCGACCTTGCCACGGGCAAGCAGGTGCGCGTGGGCGAGGCGGTGGGTATCATCGCCGCCCAGTCCATCGGCGAGCCGGGAACACAGCTTACCCTGCGCACATTCCACATCGGCGGTACCGCATCGCGGGTGGTCGAATTATCAAAGGTCATCGCCAAGCGGAATGGCTTCGTGCGCCTGAATAATGTCAACCGCTCCCTCGTCAACCGCGAGAAGCAGTTGGTTATCCTTAACCGCAATGCCGAGATAACTACATATGATGAGGACGGCAGGGCGACCGACCACTATCCCGTACCATATGGGGCCGTGGTGAGGATAAGGGACAACCAGAAGGTAAGCAAGGGAGAGGTGATAGCCGTTTGGGACCTGCATAACCAGCTGATATACGCCCCGGGCAAGGGCAAGGTGAAATACAAGGACGTGAAGGAAGGCATGACGATGCGGGAGTCCGCGGACGATGAGTCCGGACAGCGGCTCAAGGTCATCACGGAATATTTCTCGCCCAGCGGCGAGAAGGGGGATATGCAGCCTCGCATCATTGTTCAGGACGGCGCCAAGGAACGCGCCTCGATAAATATACCAACCGGGGCACAGCTGCTGATGTCGGAGGGCCAGGAGGTGGCGGCGGGGGATGTGATGGCCAAGATCCCGCGCGAGCTGTCCAAGACGCGGGACATCACCGGAGGTCTGCCGCGTATTTCGGAGCTCTTCGAGGCGCGTGAGCCGTCGAACGCTGCCGTCATCTCGGAAATAGACGGTATCGTTTCTGTGGGGGAGATCTCCAAGGGGCACCGGTTGGTATACGTGCGCAACGAGGACGGCACCGAGAAGGAGTATAAGATCCTGCAGGGCGTTCACCTCAGCGTCCAGGACGGCGACTATATCAACGCCGCCGACCAGTTCACCGAGGGGCCGATAAATCCCAAGGATATACTGAAAGTCAAGGGAGAGACGGCCGTGCAGGAGTACCTGGTCAACAAGGTGCAGGAGATCTACCGCCTGCAGGGAGTGCCGATAAACGATAAGCACATCGAGATCATTGTGCGCCAGATGTTGCGCAAGCTCAACATCGAGGATGCGGGCGATTCAGACCTGTTGCCCGACACGATCATCGACCGCGAGAAATTCCGCCGCACAAATGAGGAACTGATCAAGAAGAAGAAGAGGCCGGTCACCGCCACGACGATCCTGCAGGGGATCACCAGGGCATCCCTCTCCACGGATAGCTTCATATCCGCCGCCTCTTTTCAGGAGACGACCAGGGTGTTGACCGAAGCCGCCGTGAGCGGTATGAGCGATAAGCTGCGTGGTTTGAAGGAGAACGTGATCATGGGACACTTGATCCCCGCGGGAACTGGTTTCAGCACGATGCGGGAGCTAAAGGAGAAACTGGGCGCGGAAAACCCGGTTTCGGCTCAGTCGGAGGGGGGAGTGGGTGCGGAAGGTTAGCCGGGCCTGTGGACGCGGCGAATAGCGCCGGTTTTTAGCGAAGCGATTATCGGCGCAACCAGCGGGAAAACCAGAGAATTATTGAGAAATGAGGGTTGACACAGCTATGGATTGAGTCTATACTAGGCGTTTCCATACTCTTATTGGTTACCGACGCAACAGATTAACGAGGAGGGAACCATCGTGTAGCTGGTTAGCCGTGGGCGTGGCCCACCGCGCCCCTATAGATATAATATAGGAAGCGACTGGCGAAGGCGGGGTTTCCCTCGCCTTTTTACTTTGCTGACGGGATGAAGCAAGAAGTAAGAAATAAGAAGTAGGGAGGAAGTAGGAAGCAAAGAAGTAAGAAGCATCTTACTTCATCTTACTTCTTGCCTCTTACCTCTTACTTCTATCAGGATCTCGTGCAAAAGGAGAGAATATGCCGACGTTGAGCCAATTAGTGAGATCGGGTCGTGGGAAGAAGAAGAGGAAAAGCGATGCCCCTGGCTTGCGGCATTGTCCCCAGAGAAGGGGCGTGTGCGTGCGTGTGGCTACAGTTACGCCGAAGAAGCCTAATTCTGCCCTGCGCAAGATTGCCAGGGTCAGGCTGACTACGAACCAGGAAGTCACCTGTTATATCCCCGGCGTTGGGCACAACCTGCAGGAACACTCGATAGTCCTGATCAGGGGTGGCAAGGTGCGGGATCTGCCGGGCGTTCGTTACCAGGTGGTCCGTGGCGTCTACGATACGCTGGGAGTGCAGGACAGGAAGCGCAGCCGCTCCAAGTACGGGGCGAAGCGGCCCAAGTCGACGGCACCTGGCTCGTAATTCGTCGTTAGTCATTCGTGATTCGTGCGACAGGCGTAAGCTTCATGTGGACTGCCTAACACGAGCGACTAGCGACAAGCAACGAGCGACTACTACAGTGCGAGAGGACAACAATGACGGCAAAACTGAGACAGGCGCGGGAAGTCATTCCTGACCCGGTGTATAACAGCGAGTTGGCGGCGAAGTTCATCAACTGCATAATGGAACGCGGCAAGAAGAACGTTGCGGAGAAGATCCTTTACGGCGCGCTAGATCTCGCCAATGACAAGACGGGGAGCACGGGTCTGGAGACGCTGGAGAAGGCGATGGGTAATGTCCGGCCTAGCCTGGAGGTGAAGTCGCGCAGGGTGGGCGGCGCGACCTACCAGGTGCCGATCGAGGTGAACCCCAAGCGGCAGCGGGCCCTGGCGATACGCTGGTTGATAGCCGCGGCCGAGAGCAGGGCCGGTAAAAGTATGGCTGAGAAATTGGGCAACGAGCTTGTCGAGGCTGCTGCGGGCGCAGGGGCGGCCGTAAAGAAGAAAGAGGACGTTTATAAGATGGCGATGGCCAATAAGGCTTTCGCTCATTATAGGTGGTAATGAGGAAGGTGAAGCGTCCCTCGTGAAGCGCGCATCACGCTTCACGCATGACGAGCGACGAAGCGGAGTTGACTGAGGAAAGCAGAAGAACGATGTCCCAAGAACAGAAGGTGAAAATACAAGACATACGAAACATCGGCATCATTGCGCATATCGATGCTGGCAAGACCACGCTAACCGAGCGCATCCTCTACTACACGGGGAAAGTGCACCGTATGGGTGAAGTGCATGACGGCAATGCCCAGATGGATTGGATGGCCCAGGAGCAGGAGCGGGGCATAACGATCACCGCGGCGGCGACGACATGC
>CBDVCL010000061.1:0-8830 GCA_965372475.1 uncultured bacterium
AGCACATGTGCGCAGGGCTCGCGATTCTTTATCTTGCCGTAAACGTCTGATTCTGCTATCTTGATTGTCCCGCTTCGCTAATCCGACTTCCGACATCCGACTTCTGACCTCCAAGGAGGAAGAATGAAAGAGACACCTAAAGAGAAAACTGCAGAAGAACACCTCGACTACCTCGAATCAGGCAACCGTCTCTTCCTCTGGTGGTCCTGGAAGCGCAACCGCGGCGATGCGGGGCTCAAACTGACCGACGTACTGATCAACGAGACCGACTTTCACCGCCGCACCTTGAACCCCTTCAGTCATTATGACGACCCGGACGATTCGGTAGTGGAAGCGCGCAAGGAGTTGCTGGCAAAGATAGAGAAGCTTCACAAGGATAGCTACGGCCAGGCCACCTCGCAGGCCTTCGAGGAGAAATGCAACGAGTTCTTGAAGCCCATTTACGAGGAACGGCTCGAGCGCGACATGAAGAACCTGACCACGGGCGACTACTGCAAGGGCAACCAGTGCGGCAGCCTGCGCCACGAAGGTAAGACAATGCCCGAGGAGCCGCAGAGGATGTTCTTTCATATCGCCAACGCACGCTATCCCGGTTCGCTCTTCGACGACAAGCGCGACCTGCCCGAGAACTTCACCCGGATTATGGACTACGGCGAAAAGGAACTCAAGGCGACCGAGATCTCCACCTGCACCTGGCTCAATTCACACCCTCGCTGGCTCGAGCTCTTCCCCCAGTCCTGGCACGACCAGATGTCCGAGGCGTTCGAGCTTGGCAACCACCTCGGCACCTGGGGACAGTTCATCACGGCGCGCCAGACCTTCAATCATAAGCTGGCGGGCAAGATGCGCGCCACGGGGCAACTGCCTTTTGACATGAAGTCGTCATGGTGTACGATCGAGGAAATGCGCAAGCACCTTGAGCAGTACCTCGCGAAGTTATGAATGCGGATCTCGGATCTCGGATCTCGGAATTGCGTCAACAGATAATTCCGCAATCCGCAAAGCAGCGATTCTCTATGCGGAAAGTATAGAATGCCATACTACGTGAAGAAGGGCGATGAGAAGATCGGGCCTCTGATCTTGTCGGAGTTGAAGGCCTTGATCGATAAGGACGACGCACCAAACGACGTGCTCGTGGCACGCTCAGAGGACGGTGAGTACCTGCCCATTTACCAGATCCAGGAACTTCAGCCGAAGATCGGTGAAGACCAAATCGCTGACGCATCAACTCCGCAAACCCCCGCCGAGACGAAAGCCGAAGAAGGCGCCGCAACCGCTCCCCCCGCACCGACGATTCCCGGCGAGAGCAGCACACCCATCTCCTCTTTCTTGCTGAAGCTGGGCCTTGTCGCCGCGGTCGGCTTCGCCTTGATATTCATCTTCACGCGGGCGGAAAGATCCATCGATGATAAGAATACCGCCGCAGGAAAGACCGAGAACAAGGCGTACCATCAGCACCTCGGAGTGAGCGCTGACGGCCAGAAAACATCGTTAGCCGATTTTGAGGACAGTTACGTCTGGGTCGATTACTCCGCTCCCTGGTGCGCGCCCTGCCGCATGCAGGCGGAAGTGATCTTCTCACTGGAGCACGAGGACATCAGCGATACAGCTTTCCTCACCGTCCTCGTAAGCGACTATCGCGGCGGCGCTTCGCGCTCAACGGCAAGAAAATGGGCGGAGAAATACCGCCTCGACCCGGAGATGGTCATCGCCGAGGAAGGACGTACCACGATGGGGGGCAGCGCGATACCCGAACACGCGCTCTATTCACCCACGGGCGTCTTGCTCTATCGGCAGGTCGGCTACCACACGGCAAGCCAGATCAAAGAAGTTATCTCCCGCTTCAAATCGAAATAGGAATGGGCGGGGCACTACCCATCCTGCTTGAAACTCCCCTGCGCGTATTTCACCCCCCTCAATCCCTCGTAGCCGCTTTCAGCCAACTTCTTTCCCAACAACGCCAGCGCGTTGTCGCGCCCCAGGCGCCATAGATCACCCTCGCAAAGAAGGCCGAGCGACGCGAGCCGGTTCATACAATCCAGCATGCAGGCGCCCGAACCCGCGAGATACTTCCCATCGAGGGTAGCGATACGCCCGCTCTCTTCCACGAGCGCCTTGAAGCCGCCGCACTCGTGCTCGCCCGGCGGCAGGCCGGCGAAGGGCGAAGCGTCGCTGGTGATGATCGCCTTGTCTACGCCCTTGGCCTTTAACGCCACCTTGATGAAGTCCATCGTCAGGTGGTGGCCGTCCGCGATAAAGCTGGCATATAACCCGTCCGCCGCAAGCTGGGTCCAGAGCGGGTTATCGTGACGGGCGAGCATGTTGCGCACGCCGTTGCCCAAGTGCGTAGCGCACGCGGCCCCCGCGCCGATAGCGCGCTCTATCGCGCCGCGCGGCGCGTTGTGGTGTCCGAGCGCCACGACCGTCTTAGCGTCCTGCCGCTTGACGTGTTCTATCAGCTTTACCGCACCCTCCAGCTCCGGCGCCAGGGTGAAGACGCTTATCTTTCCGCCGGCCAGCTCGCGCAACTCGTCGTATTTCGCCGTGTCGGGGGGCAGGAGGCATTCCTCGGGATGCGCGCCACGGAACCCTTCTTCGGCACTGATGAAAGGGCCTTCCAGGTGAATGCCGAGCAGGTGCGGCTCCAGGTCCGCTTCCTGCATGGCGCGCGCGAAGAGGGGCAGGTTGCGTACGTATACATCCCAGGGACGCGAGAACACCGTGGGGCAAAAGGCGAAGGTGCCCGCCTCGGCCAGGCCGAGCGTCGCCCTCCTGATATCGTCAAGCGTCAACTCGGGATCGGAGAAGTTGACCCCGTTCCAACCGTTGACTTGGATGTCTACAAATGCGTTAATCATAGGTAGTCGCTCGTTATTCGTTGCTCGTTGCTCGTGGCTTGCCTAAGGCGCGAGCGACTAGCGACAAGCAACAACACTCATTTAGTCAACAGACTCGCCGATCCTTGATCGAGAAACATATGACAATCAGGGTGCTGCCGCAAGATCGAAGCCGGACACGCACTACTCACCTCCCCCTCCAGCGCGCCCTTCACCGCCTTCGCCTTCCTTTCGTCGGGGACGGTGCAGACGATGGTCCTCGACTCCATTATCTGCCTGATCGACATTGAAATCGCCTTACTCGGTACTCCCTCAAGGCTTTTGAACCAGCCCTCGCCCAACTGCTGCCCCCGGCAGGCCTCGTCCAACTCCACCACGATGAAGGGCTCCTCGGTCTCAAAGTCGGCGGGAGGATCATTGAAGGCCAGGTGTCCGTTCTCGCCGATGCCGATGAAGGCGGCGTCTATCTTCATGCCGTTAATCAGCTGGCCAAGGCGGTTGCACTCCTTGATCGGGTCCTCCGCCTCGCCGTTCACCAGGTTGACACTGCCCGGGTTGACCTTGCTTACCAGCCGTTCCTTGAGGTACTTGCGGAAGCTGGCGGGGTGCGTCTCGGGGATGCCGAGGTACTCGTCCAGGTGAAACATCGTCGTCTGTCCCCAGTCGATGCCCTTTGCCCTGGTCAGTGCCTCGAGAAAATCAAACTGCGAGGCGCCCGTGGCGGCGATGAATACGCCCAGCCCTTTCTCGCTGATCGCCGCCTTCAGCAATTCAGCCGCTTTCTTCGCCGCGGCCGTGCCGCATTCTTTCTTGTCCTTGCTTACCGTTATCTTCATTCAAGCTCCTTCCGTCGTATTAGGGTTTCAACCTTGGTGACGGTCGCTCCGTGTTATCTGCTATTGTGGCGACCGTCCGCTGTTCGCATTCCTAGCACTAAGTCCAGCGACCTTGCTACCCTAGAACTTATCCTTAATGGCAAAGAACTCCCCTCCCATGTTCCCTACGTATACCACGTCCCCGTCCGCCACGGGGTCGGAGAAAATATAAGGCGTACCCAGGTAGGCCTTCCAGAGCACCTTCCGCTTCTTCAGGTCCAGGCAGTGCAGGCCTCCGCCATAGCTTACCATGTAGGCGCGGTCCCCTGATACCGCCACGCGCGACGAAGTGCTCCCCGCGCCGATGTCGATCTCGAACTTCTTCTTGCCTTTCTTCGGCTCATACGCCACCAGCCTGCCGTCCCCTGTGCCGACGAGGACGAGGTGCTTCTCTCCTTTCTTATACAGCACGGGGGAGGAATATGCCACCTTCTCTTCTATCTCCCACAAGGTCTCGCCGTCCGCGGGGTCAAGTCCCAGCACCTTCTCCCCGCCCGTGGTTATCACCAGCACGCCCGCCACGAGCAGTGGGTGGCAACGCCCCGGGGAGTGGTAGACCGTACTCCAGGACTCGGAGAGCTGTCGCTTCCATATCTCCTGCCCCTGCTCGTCGATGGCGAACACCTTGCCGCCCCAGTTGGTGAAATAGGCGTGCTCGCCCTGAACCGTGCCATTGGCACTGGTTCGGAGCTCCCCGTGAGACGCGCCTTGCGCACAGACGTTGCCGCCGCTCTTGTGCTTCCCCGTTCTCCTCCCCTCGCCTGAGAAGATATGCACGTCTCCCCCGCCCGAGCCAAACGCAAAGCCCCTGCCCACGGCAGCCGCCGCACCACCCACGGAGCTCTCCAGCTTGAAGTCCCAGGCACGGTCGCCGCTCGCGGCGTGAAGCGCGACGATCATCCCCGCCTCGCCGCCGACCATCACCATCCCGTCCGCCAGTACCGGTTGTGCCAAGGCATCGCCGCCTATCTTCACCTGCCACTTCTCCTCACCGCTCGCCACCTCCAGGGCGCGCAGTGTACCGTCGTTCAGGGGCAGGAACACCGTGTCCGCCGTAACGAGGGCAGGAGCTTGCGCGGGAACCTTGTAACTCTTTCGCCAGAGCAGCTCCACCCCCTCCGGCATGGGGTCAGCGTCCGCGCGCGGCAGGTCCTCTTCGTTGTAGCTCTTCACCATTTTTGAATTGGTGTAGCCTTCATCGGTCAAGAGCTCAATCGGTTTCCGCTTCTCTACTTGCCCCGACTCCGTGTAATCGTAGAAAGTCAGCGAAAGACCCCGGCCCTTCACCTTGAACTCAGCAAAGCCCTGCTGGTAGGCTGCCCCACTCATTACCATGAGAATACCCTTATAGTGCCACAATTCATTCTTGTGACCGTGGCCAGATAGAACTAACCTTACGCCCTGCGCGCGCATAATCGAGTACAGCTCCGCTTCATCGTCTATGTAACGCGTCCACTTCTCACGAAAGGGAGGATGGTGCATGAGTACGACTTTGTGCGGCGCCTTGCTCTGCGCAAGCTCTTTCGCCAGCCAGGCCAACTGCTCCTCGCCAATGTGGCCGTGGTGCTGGTTGTGCACGGCGGAGTCCAGTGCCACGAACTGCCAGTCCCCCTGCGTAAAGGAGTACCTTGTCTCCCCCGCGTGTTTCCTGTAGAGGTTCTTGCCCTCGAGGCCGCTCCAGGCCGTCTCGTGGTTGCCCGTGATGGGGTAGAGCTTGAGCGAGGCGAAGGGCGTCTTAAGCAGAGGCTCGTAGTAAGCCCAGTGCTCCTCGATGCCCAGCTCAACGATGTCGCCCGTGAGCACGACGAAGTCGGGCTTGAGTTCCTTCACCTTCGCCACCGTCTTCTCCACGATCGGGTGCCCCGCGCCATGCCCCAGGTGCGTATCGGAGAGGTGCACGAAGGAGAACTCGTCAGCCTTTGCCATATTTCCCATCATCAAACCGACGGCCAGTAGAATCACCGTCGCTTGGTTCTCCATTGTTCCTCCTTGCGGTCACCCGTCTTTCGTGGTACATTCTCCTTCGCGCACAAATTATAACAGTCACATTGCCATTTGGGCGTTTTATTCTCACTGGGAGGAATATCATGACCTTAGACAACGCTAGACGCTGGACGCTATACGCTATACTCTTCGCCGCGTCCTCCTCCTTGTTTGCGCAAACGATCACGATAGACGCGGCGAAGTTGCTACGCCGCTACGACCGCCGCATGCTCATCGGCACGAACGTGGCGATGTGGAACAACCGCGCCGTGTTCTCTGACCCCGATGTGATGCGCTGGTTCCGCGAATACTCCCCGGGCCTGATACGCATGCCGGGCGGCTCCTGGTCCGATATCGTCTTCTGGAACGGCAACGGCGTGCGCCGCCCTGACGGTACCATCGATCATTCCCAATACAAGGACAACTACCCGATCATCGACTACTCGGCCTACGCCCCTTCCATCTGCGTCGAGATGGACTGGTCGGGTATCCGCAAGTACCACTGGCACGGCAACATCGACGTAAAGGGCCTGCACGAATTCATCAAGGGCGTGGGCTGCGAGACGATGGTCACCGTGAACGCGGGCACGGGACGTGCCGAGGACGCCGCGCAGTGGGTGAAATGGGCGAACAAGGAGATGGGCTACAACGTCAAGTACTGGGAGGTAGGCAACGAATTGGACGGCGGCTGGGAGGGGGGCCATTACCTTCCCGGCGGCGGCGAGCTGACCGCGGCGATGTACGCCAAGCGTTACAAGGAATTCGCCATCGCCATGAAGCAGGCCGACCCGACGATCAAGGTGGGCGGCGCCGCGGACGGCACGGGTGACGACAGCTTTGCCGCGGCGATGCTGCGCGACGCGGGGGCCTACGTTGACTTCGTCTCCTGGCACACCTATCCCTGCCAGGCGGGGATATCTGAGGACGAGATGTTCGCGCGCGCCACGCTCGCCCATCCCATGGCTTCGCTGCGCCGCTTGATCAGGCAACATCAACCCGGGCGCGAAAAGGAGATCGAGATCTGCCTTACCGAGTGGAACCTGCACGGCGACCGTACAGGCACCGACCTGGTCAACACCCTGTGGTCCTGCATCTGGATAGGAGAGATGGTGAAGGAAAAAATGGATTTCGCCACGCAGTGGGATGCCTTAACGGGATACGCGTCCCTCTTCGACGGCGGCAAGTCTCGCCAACGCAGGAGCCAGTATTGGGCTTTCTGGCTCTGGCGCTACTTCATGGGCAACGAGTATATCTCATCCAGCTCGAACGCACCCGCCCATGTCTACACACTCGCCACGCGCAGTAACAATGCCGTCTACCTGATGCTGGTCAACAAGTCGCGCGAGCAGGAGGCGAATATCACCGTCAAGCTCGCGAACTTCACCCCCGCGGCGCAGGGCGAGGCGGCGACGCTCAGCCAACGCGAGTATTTTTGGAACCACCTGGAGAATAAGATCGAATGGAACCGCGGGCCGCGCGTGTTGCCTCTCGCCACGGGCGCATCCTTCGACGTCGAGCTGCCCCCGTTCTGCGTCAAGTTCGTCAAGGTACCGTCCGCCAGCAAGCCCGGCGTGTCCAAGCTGGCGCTCAGCCAGCAACAGCAACTGGCTGCCCCCGGCAACCCCGAGCTGAAGATACAGGCGCCGCGCGAGAGCTACGCGGGCCAGCCCATCGAGTGCTGGGTACGCGCCTACCGCGCGGGAACGAAGAACTCCTATCTCAAGGAACTGCCTGACGCTACGCTCGTGGTAAACGGCGCGCGCGCTGACAAAGCGAAAGCGCGCCTCAAGGAAGCGGCGGGACGTTTCTTTGTCACCGCGGACAAGCCCGGGCTAGTCACGCTGACCGCCACGTCCGCCGCCCTCACGGCGAAAGCGCAGATAAAGATAAAGGAATCGGTTATCGTGCCAAGGGTGGTATGGGATTTCGAGGAAGACCCGCCGGCAAACTGCAGTTCCCACTACAAACTAAGCATGGACACCAGCCAGGTCGCCAACCGCGGCGTGGCGCGCATTGACCTCGAGAACGCTCCCGCGCCCACGGACGAAAAACGGACGGTTTTGAGTCTCCGCCGCATACCCGGGGATATCAACCGCGCGCGCATCAGGGGCGTCACCTTCAAAATGAAAGTGGAGCCGGGCTTCTCCAGCAGCGACGCCGACGCGGGGGTGGATATCCTCTGCCAGAGCGAGGCGAACTGGTGGATGCCCCTGGGCAGGATAAAGCTCTCGGCATGTGAGGGAGAGTGGAAGGATTATACGTTCGAATTCAGCGCCGAGCACCAAAAGGCAGCTTACAAGCTGAACCACTTTTGGCTCGTGCTCTCATCGGATGCGTCGGTGAATGCGACGGTGTATATTGATGAGGTGGGATTTCTTATAAGGTAGCATCAGAGGAAGTCGGATATCGGAGGTCCGAGGTCGGATCGCCTTGCATTTCCGACTTCCGACTTCTGACTTCCGACTTCCCCTAGAAAACCCCCAACCTCCGCAGCTCTTCCTCTAGATTGGGAGTCAACGCTCCGCTACCGCGCGCCCTCACCAACTCATCGACCGTCCAGAACCTTCCCTCATCTATCTCTGTCTTATCGAAAACGAAAGGGCCTTCGTGTTCCAAGACGTAGGTGCGCACGTGCTCCGTCTCTACCTTGCTCTGCCACACGTAGTCGTGCGCGTGCTGAAGAAGCGAAACGTCGGTCAGCTTCACGCAGAGTTCTTCCTCGAGCTCACGCAGGGCGCCTTGCTCGTAATCCTCACCGCTGGGCACGTGCCCGCCCACCGAGCTGTCCCACTTGCCCGGCTGTATCTTCTTATGCTTCGAACGTTTCTGAAGATAGTATTCTCCCTTCGCGTTCCTCACCAGCACGTGCACGGCGCGGTGCCGCTTTGTGGTATCGCCGTGACAATCCGCGCGCCGTATCGTGCCGATTATCTCGCCTTGCTCATCCAGCAAGTCGAGGATTTCGTTGTCTTTATCCATCCTGGTTCGCAGTTCTCGGTTCGCGGTTCTCGGTTGAATGGCTGTCACTGAAACAACTGGGAACTGGGAACCGAGAACCGGGAACTAGAACCTTTCCCCGTCTACCTCGTTCCCTTCCTAAAGACCACCTCGCCGAAATATCCAGGCCGATGAAAA
>CBDVCL010000062.1:0-8810 GCA_965372475.1 uncultured bacterium
TTCTCCTCTATCCGCACCGGCAACTCCAACTGTCGCGCTATCTCGAAGGTTATGCGGTAAGGACCCCGCTCGACCATCTTCACCCGCGCCGGCTTGTTGCGACTGGTGACGGTGCGCCCTCCTCCGGCCGAAGGGGAGTAGTTGTATTCATCGCCAACGTCCTCGCCGTCCTCGAAGCTGAGCAGATTGTCGTATACCAGGCCGCCCTTCTTGTCACTGACCCTGAGCGAACCGTCCGGCTTGACCTTGAGCTCGAGAAAGACGTTCTCGGCGGAATCCCTGCCCCTCGCCTTTAGGTCGGTCGCCAGGGGTGTATTCTCCTTCTCATGCAGCGCCACCAGCTCGAAGACCCTGTAACCCAGGGGAGGTACTCCCTCGGCGAGGAAGCTGACCTCTTGCTTCCCCCGACCCCAGTGGTAAGCGTCGTAGCAAGGGGTCGTAGCGCTGCTTATCGCCGGCAACAGCCGCCCATTGGCAGCGACCACGGCGAACCTGGCGCCCGGCGGGCTCAGCTGCAGCCGTACCAGTTCGCTGCGCACCCAGTTGCACGGGTTATAGACCAGTACGGGAATCGATCCCTCGTAATTCACCCTGGTGTCAGCCCGGGCGGAAAGCGCCAGCCAGCAGTCGTGGTCCACCTGCTCCAGGATTTCCTCCGCCCAGCGGAAGCGCGACATCACATCGCGGTGTGTGGCATCGACGCTGCAGCCGCAGATGGAGTCATGCGGGTGGTTCTGCAGGACGTATTTCCAGGCCTGCCCCAGGAAAGCGCCGGGATAGGTCGCGCCCACGCTATAGAGCAGGGAAGCCAGGGGCTCGCTGTATCTCTCCAACCGGTTCTGGGCGCGGTGATTGGCCTGCTTGATATACATTCGCGCGGAGAAGACGCCCGGCAGGAGATGGGTGAACTTGCCCTTGCGCAGCTCGCCGCTGTACCGCTTGAGCTTGGGCCTCTCCGCCTTGATCTTGCGCACCGCCGCCTCGAAGGTGCTGTGCACGAGGCGGGCGTTCTTCAGCCTATTGTTGACGTGGCTGATGAGTCTCGGCAGGCGCGGCTCGGGCTCCTGGTGGTCTACCCCGTTGCAGAAGACCAGCTGGCGCGTGTGAGCAAAGCGGGAAAGAGAACTGACCTGCTCACGCGCCTGCTTGACGGCCAAAACGTAGTCGACCTCTTCCGCCGCCACATCGTGGATCCACATGTTGGCAAGTCCAAAGCCGGCGGCGTTACCGTAGCCGTGCCTCAGGTGCAGCGCCAGCACCTCGGTCCCGTCCGGCGCGGCCCAGGTGTACTCCGTCCCCAACACATCCGCCTCCTCACCCATGCCGCGCCAGTAGATGAAGTTATCGATGTCGAAACCGCGCAAGATCTGCGGCATCTGGGCGATGTGCCCGAAGGAATCGGGCAGATAACCGGCCTTCATCACCTTTCCCCGTCTCGCCGCAAGGCGGTGACCCAGCAGCAGGTTCCGCACCAGTGACTCGGGACTCACCAGGAACTCGTCCGGAAGACAATACCAGGGGCCGAGCTGCAATCTGCCTGACCTAACCAGGCGGTTGATTTCCGTCTTCCTCTCGGGTCGGATATCGAGGTAGTCTTCGATGGCCACCGTCTGCCCGTCGAAGACGTAATACTTGTAACCTTTCTGCCCCCGGAATATCTCCAGCAGCTTGTCCACCAGCTTGACCAGGCGGTGGCGGTACTGCTCGAAAGGCTGGTACCATTCGCGGTCCCAGTGGGTTTCGGAGACGACGTGGACTTCGTATTTGCGCGCTGTCATTGCGAAATCCCTTTCTGTTTGTCACGTGTCGCGTGTCTCTTGTCGCGTGTCCTTGCTTCAGATGATGACCCGAGACGCGTGACCCGTGACCCGCGACCTAGCTCTTCGAATACTTGAGGGCGTTAGGTTTGACGTTGCACTCGGGGCCGATCTCGCACACGGCGATCTTGCGCCCCTCGCGCAGCCAGAAGAGGCGCGAAACGATGCCGTCACGCAGGGAATAGGGACCGAGCGGCTCGACGTGGATACCGGTGACCCCCTCGAAGCCGGCAATGGCGCCAAGGCGCAGCTTCAGAGTCACGCGCCAGGGCATCCTGGCGCGGCAGTTGCGCGGCGCAAAGCACCACTCTTCGTTAGAAGGAACGCCCGCGCCAAAGACGGCGTGGCAGGCATGGACCAGGTCGCTCATTCCCTCCACCGCGGCAGGGCTGTGCTCCTCGGCACGATTAGCGCGGCCTTTGCTGACGACGCTAACCGTGGGGTAGATGGTGCCGAGCTCGACGAAAGCTATGGCCTCGTCGTTGGCGGCGCAGACAAGGCCGTGCTCGAGCGCCAAGCCAAGGCCCAGCTTGCTGTAGTAGTCCTTATCGGCGCGGCTAAGCTTGGCTTCACGCTTCACGCCCGGCCCCCATTCATCCAGCGCCACCAACTGCTTGTGCAGGTGTTCGATAGAGGCGCCGCCCGCGCCGAGCCAATTCTGGAAGACGCTGATATACTCCGCCTTGCGGTTGCTGTGGTAGATGTCCTTGAGGGCACGGATGGTGAAATCGAAGTAATGGTAGTGTTCGATGGGCAGCAGCTCCCCGGAGGAACAAAGCTCGTCATCCCAGCGCGCGCCCTCGCGATAGTGCCTGCCGGCGACGATCACCTCGTGGCAGCCACCGAATAGCGCCTCGGCCAGCCTGAGCTTTTCCGCCGCGGGGATATTCTTCACCTCGTCCCGGCTGCGGCCCATCAAACCCAGCTTGAGGTCCATCACTTTCAGCACGTGCTTGCGGCCGCCCGGCGACGCAATGTAGGCGTTCTGCCAGTCACGTAGTTCGCGCGGCATACGGTAGCCGGTATTGGCGCGCCAGTAATCGTAGCTGACGATCTCGAAGAGGTTGGCGATGCGGCGAAAATCGGCACGGCTGTGGAACACCTCCCTTGGCGCCAAGTGGCGGCTGAACACCGTTTTGTCGTCCTTGCTTAGCACCAGCCGTGATTTCTCGGGCGGCGTGCCAACGTAACGGGCAAAACAGAAGTCGCAGTAGTTCTCGACCTTGCGACTCGTTATCTTGCGGCGGCCTTCCCTGGCAACGGAATGGATCGGCTTGGCGGCCCGCCCCGGCGGGCACCAGACCACCTCGCCCGTGAAGGGGTTGACCATCTTCACCGTGCCGTCGGGGAGTCTTTCGAAATACTTCTTCATATTCATTTCTTTCCCCAGAGTTCCGAATTACGCGTTAGTATACCATTTTCAGCGCACAGGGCAAGACCTTAGGCCCGGGAGCCACGTCCCTGCTCAGATGCTTGTCCGCTGCGCTGGAACGCTTCGCAACGGCCCGCGACGATCTCCTTGACACATCGCCTGATCTTCGCCTCCGGCACCCCGCGTCGCCGTGCTACGCGCTTGAATATCTCCACCGCCGATTCCCGTTCCTCCGCTATCACCTCGTCCGAGCCGGCACGCAACAACGGCTCCTCCTGGCTGAAGTAACGCGCCCGCACAATCAGATGAGTACGCGCGTTGAGTTGCCGCACCGCAGCAGCCATGGCGCTGACCGCGACCGGGTCGGGCGTGGTCACAGCCACCACAGCCGCACGGGACACCCCGGCCTGTTCCAGTACGGCCGGGTAAACGGCGTCGCCGTAGATGAGACGGTGCCGGCCTGCCGCATTCTCGCGCCGCACCGTGTCCGGGTTCATCTCGATGACCACGTAGTCGAGGCCGGCGATGCTGGCCGCGCCAGCGACACTGCGACCGATGAGCCCAAAGCCGACCACCACCAAGTGGTTACTCATCCCTTCCGCGCCCGCTATCGCAGCGTCGCCCTTGAGCCGCGGGGAAAGGCGCAGCCGCCCCAGCCAGGACGAAAGCGGCTGTGACGCCTGCATCACCAGCGGGGTCAGCGCCATGCTCAAGACGATCACCGCCAACACCCACTGGAAGACAAGCGCATCGATCAACCCCGTGTGCATGCCCGACTCCAAGAGGATGAAAGAAAATTCGCCCACCTGCGCCAGGGAGAAACCACTGAGTACGGCCACGCGCAAGGGATAGCCCAGTATCAGTACCGAGAGGGCCGCCAGGCTTGCCTTGAGCACCACCACCGCCAGCGTAAGCCCGGCAACCAGCAACAGGTTCTCGCGCAAGAAGCCGAGGTCGAGTAGCATACCCATAGAGACGAAGAACAGACTGGCGAAAACATCGCGGAAGGGCACCACCAAGCTCAACGCCTGCGTACCGTAGTCCGACTCAGAGAGCAGCAGACCGGCAAGAAAGGCACCGATGGCCAGCGAGAGACCCAGGCTCGCGGTCAACCAGGATATGGCAGCGCACAGCACCACCACACTGAGGAGAAAGAGCTCGCGGCTCTTCTCTCGCGCCACGCGGTAGAGTAGACGCGGCATCAACCAGCGCCCGCCGACGAACACCGCACTGACGATGGCCAGGCCCTTCAGCGTCTGCAGCAACCCCGCGCCCAAACCGGCGGCCCGACCCATGGCCAACACCGGCACCAGCAACAGCAACGGTACCACGGCGAGGTCCTGGAAGATAAGCACAGCCAGAGCAGCGCGCCCCTGCGGGCTCGCCAGTTGGCCGCGCTCCTGCAATAGCTTCAATACGATGGCTGTGCTGCTCAGTCCCACCACAAAGCCAAGCAGCGCAGCCTGCGGGCCGGAGAGCGACAGCAAATAAACGCCTGTCAGGTAGACGACGAAGATGGTTGAAGCGAGTTGCAGCAGCCCGCCCAGGACCAGCGCTCGCCTCGCTTCAAGCAGTTCCTTGAGCGAGATCTCGACACCGATGGTAAAGAGTAACAAGGCCACGCCAACCTCGGCGAGGATCTCCACTTCGTGTGCGCCGCTCACCAGCTTCAGGCCGTGTGGACCGACCAAGACCCCCGCCAGCAGGAAGCCGACCAGTGGAGACAATCGCCAGCGGTTGCAGAGCATCACCACCGGAACGGCCACTGCGAAGACGATACAGATGTCGGCTATTATGCGAAGTTCCACGGTTGTTTCGATTCCATTCGGGGACGGCGCAACTAGTAAACCAACCGTAACGCTCCAGGTAACACCTTAAACCTGAACGACTTGGCGTGGCCCTGCAAGGAACCGTTGAGCTGCCAGGGCATCTGCCGCCGCGTCTTGAAGAGTATCTCGCGGCAGGCGCGGTAGGCGCCGCCACGGTTGCCGCCCACTAATGCCGCGGCGAGGCCGCAGTTCGGGTCAAACAGCTCTAGCGAGGCAAGCAAGGTGTGCAGGTACCCGTCCCGCAGACGGGCCTGGGGCATGATCAATATGCCGTAGCCGTAGAACTTTATCTTGCTGACAACAAGCGAAAGGCACTTGTCGACCTTGAATTTCTTCCCGTCCATGCTTACCTCGGCGGCGGTATCTTCGTATCCTCCCAGCGCGCTCTTCACCGTGGCCCGTACGTAGGACTCAAAGCCCCGCACGCCCTTGCGCAGGTACTTCTCCCGTTCTATCAGTACTTTCCCCTCCAGGCCGACGCTGGCGAAGAGGGCCTTCCTGCCGTTGCAGGAAACCAGGTCGATGCCGCGCGGCCGCCCTCGCTTGATGCGCCGCGCCACCCCCGATAGGGTGAGTGGCAGCTTGAGCGCGTGCCTCAGCGCGTTACCCGAGCCGAGGGGAAGATAGGCGAGCGCCGTACCTTTGGGCACCGCGTTCAGCGCCTCGTTAAAGGTGCCGTCGCCCCCGGCGACGACGAGTACGTCTACCCGCTTCGCCAGCTTGCGCGCGCAAGCGTGGAAGGCGGCGGGTGTCTTGGCGTCGAGGCCGTGGATATAGCAGTCGGGCCCGAGCACGTCGACCACGGGGCCGAGCTCTTCGTATTTTCGCCCGACCGTGAGGCCGCCGCTTACGGGGTTTGTTAGTATTGCGTATCTCATCTTTCGTCGCTCGTCGCTCGTCTATCGTCGATCGGACGTTAGCCTTGCGATAGCCGATAGACTATAGACGATAGACGCCTCCTACGGTGCAAGAACTCCCTTCTTCAACTCCGCCAATTTATTCTCCGCGAAGCCCAGGCTGTACTCAAAAATGATAAACCCGGGCGCGCCCAGCTCACGCGTGAGCTGGATCTGCATGGCGATCTGCGCGGGGGGCAGGCCGGGCGAGGAGGCGCCGATACCCGGGTAAAGCGGCACCTTTCCCGCCACCAGCTCAAGCTGCTTGCGCACCTTGCTAACGAGCTCGTAGTTCTCGTTGGTGTAATTCATGGGACAGACGAAATCGAGGTAGCCCTGCTTGACCCAGGCCACCCAGTCCTGCGCCACCGTCTCGGTACAATAGGGGTAATCGCTGAAAACGGCGGCAGAGATCTTGATGCCGGGCCTGATCTTTCGCGCTTTTTCGCTTACCGCCTTAACCAGCCGCGTGATGTTCGAGCGGCGCCACGCGGCGTACTCGTCCGCGTACTTGCCCGCCTTTTCGTCCTCGCCGTCCGCGATCACATCACGGGGCCATTTCTTTATCTTCTTTCCCAGGTGCTTGGCAAAACGGGCGCGGCAACCGTCACAGAAGCAGTACTCGGGGCCCGGGTAACGGATATAGTCAAAATGCACGCCGTCCACATCGTAGTTGCGTGCTACTTCCAGCATTGATTCCACTTCGAGCACGAAGTTCTCCGGGTGCGAGGGACAGAGCGCGTTCCTGTCCTCGCCCTTGCGGCTCTTTTGCAGGCGCCCATCGCTGCGCATCTTCTCTACCCATTCCTCGGGGGACCCCCACCAGAGCTCCCAATTTACCTTCCAGACGTGCAGTTTCACGCCATACTTGCGGCAGGCAGCCAGGCATTCCTTCAAGAGATCGCCCTTGCCCTCCGCGTTCTCTTTGAGCGGCAATACCTTGCTGGGATAAGAGGTGCCGCCGCCCCAGAGGAAGTTGCCCACGAGATTATCGATACCGTTACCCTTGAGCCATTTCACGGCGCGGTCCCATTCCCAGCCGTAGATACCTTCGGCGCTGTGGCACCAGGCGGCGCGGAACTCGCGGCGCGAAGGGAAGCTGAGCAGCAGCGCCTCGTTTAGCTCCCCCTTGGCGCCGCTCGCCTGTGCCACGGCGTCTCGATGCTGCCCCGCCTTGGCGGCGGCCGCCGCGGCGCCGAGCAGGCGCCGCGCCGCGTAGCGATGGCGTTCGGCCAGGGCCCGGCGCGCCGCGGGGGTACCCGCGGCGGAGTTATTGGCGATGCGCGCTTCTATCTCGGCCACGGCAGCCATGCCGCCGAGCATGCCGGCGCCCCGCATCGCGGCAAGCGAGAACTCCGGCCAGAGACCGGGCGAAAGGCGCGCCATCAGCTCGAGCAGGAGCGCGCCCTTCTTCTCCTCGTCCATGTTGCGCAAAACATGGCCGATGAAAGCGCCGTTGGCATTCAAGATCACGGCGGGAAACGTGCCCTGCCCCTTCTCGTTCACCCAGGTGGCAAGCACCTGCGTACCCTCGCCCGGCTCGGGTATCATCGCGTTGTGCGAACTCTGGACGATATCCCCCGATAGGGAACCCAGCGTGCCCGGCTTGACGCGCATCGCATGCAGCAGGTCAGCGGGCTCGGCGCGCTGATACTTGAGCGACTTGACGCCGAGCAGGCCGTGCACGCTTTCGGGCAGGGAGTAACAGAAGATAACCTTGCCCCCCGATTTGATATAGGAGCGCAGGATCCGATCCACCTTCTTAGACGTCCGAGGCGACCAGGGAAAGACGACAACGCGCGCGCCCGCTAGCGCCCCCTTGTCCAGGTTCTCCGCGCCGAGGAAATTGAAGTCCAAGCCCTGCCTTTCCAGCAGGCGGGCAACATACTTGGCTGTGCCGTTTATGTACCTGGCTTCCTGCCAGTTATCTTCCCGGTCCACCTCGCCGCGCACCACGGCGATGGTATCGGTCACGGCGACGAGATCATCGATGCCGACGAAGATGTCCTCGTCGCTATCCGGTGAAAAGGAGAGGCGTATCCGGTCTACCTTGTGCCAGCCACGCGGCTGCCCCTCCGTCCAGAACCCCGCCTTGGAGAGCTTGACCTCCTGCCAACCCTCCTGCGCCAGACTGAAATTAGCTCCGTACCAGCCGTCGCCGCTCTTGAAGTAAATGGTACCGCGCCCGAGGGGTTTGGTCTTCGTGGCATAGACCGAAAGGGTGAAAGCGCTATGGGCGACAAGGTTGAGCTCGATATCCCTGTCCCAGTAGCCGCGGTCGGCAAGGCGGCTGAAATCGCAGGGCAGGAGCAGGGCGGTATTGCCCGGGCGCTCGCCGCTATGCAGGATGACACTCACGGGCGCGCTCTTCGCCTGGGGCAGCCATTGCCGCTGTGCCGTGGCCGCGTCCGTGTATTCGAAATCGAGCAGCAGCGTTTTTTCGGCAGCGTAGGCGAAGGTTAGAAGACCACAGACAACAGACAACAGACCCAAGACCCTGAATAGACGCATGATCCCTCCTAGTAACTCAGCCCGTGACCTCGTTTGAATACGCTCTTTATCTCCACGGGAAGTTTCCCCGCGGGTTTTACCGTACCGAAAAGGACATCGACCACGGCGTCCATGCTGGGGCGCCACCAGCTATATGCGGCCAGCGCCGTCTTCGCTCCCGGCAGGTTGATGATGTCATAAGGCAGGCGCGTGGAGACGACAATAAGCGGGATCCCCGTCTGTAGCAGGCCCTTGACCATCTGCTCCTGTTCGTCGAAGACGGTGAGCGGGTTGGGATGGCCCCCCCAGATGTTATGCCCGGAGATGGTGGTGACGACGATGAGCGAAGCTCCCGCCGCCTTCAAGATGACGTAGCGCAACACGGCCTGATCCGCAACAGTGTGCC
>CBDVCL010000063.1:0-8754 GCA_965372475.1 uncultured bacterium
TCGCCCTTGGGCTCCGACCGCCGCCGTCAATGATCCTCGCAAGACGCGGCGTCCCCCTGGCGCTTCCGCCGCCAAACACCGAGAAGGCGGCTCGCTGCCTGCCCTGAACCAGGCGCGCTGTCTGCGCTTCGGTTCAGGGCCTGCCCGCCATAGCCTTGGCGACGGCGGGTCACCCCCCCATTGTAAGAACGTACCGCAGAATCTGCAAAATCAGGTTAGCGTAAATACCCGCGACTACATCGTCCATCATCACGCCCCAGCCGCGTGGCAGGTTCTGCAGCATGTTGATGGGTGGTGGCTTAAAGATGTCAAAGAAGCGGAAGAGAACAAACCCAACGCCCAGGTAAAGCGGCGTGAGGGGGACGGCGACCATCGTCACGAGAAAACCTGCCGCCTCGTCAATAGTGATGATACCGCTGTCCTTGCGTCCCAGGATCCTCTCGGCACGCGCTGCCAAGGGCACCCCGGCGCAACAGAGCAACAACGCAAGCAACGGCACCCACGGCGTCCAAAGCAAGCCGACCAGGCACAGCGGCACACCGATCACCAGGGTGGTAAACGTTCCGGAAGCGAAGGGGAAGAAACCGCTCCCGAACATGCTTGCCAAGAACACGCTCACCCTCATCCTGCCCGCCATCAGAATTCCCCTTGGAAGATATGCCGGTTCCGCCAGAAGTAGTCGATGCCCGAGAAAAGAGAGAAGAACACGGCCACCAACATCACCAGGTAGGGCAGGTCGTTGATAAGCGGAAACCACACCGTGGGTCGTACCCCCAGGGCACTCAACGCCGCGGTTTCCGAACCGTAAATGGCGGCTACGAGCGAGCGGACGAAGATGATCGTCAATATCACGATTATCGCCGTGATTTGCGAAGCGGTCTTGTGTTTCCCCGTTTTGCTGGCGGAGATGATCAGGCCCTTGCCCGCGGCGACTATCCTCAGACCGCTGATGGCAAACTCCCTCCCCAGTATCACCAGCACCATCCAGGCGGGTACCAGCCTGGCCTCAACGAACAATATCAGAGGCACGCACACCAGCAGCTTGTCCGCCACGGGATCCATCACCCGGCCGAAATCAGTCACCTGCTTGCGCTGGCGCGCAATTCGCCCGTCCAGCAGGTCTGTGTATGCGGCAGCACCGAAAAGGAGCCCCGCCGCCAGCTTGAACCAGGTCCCCGGCAAGTAGAAGAGGCACGCGAAACCTATGGCCATAAAAACGCGCAGTAATGTCAGCCTGTTCGCTAAGTTCATAGATCTTCTTCACTCCACAGATTTCACAGATTACACAGACGCATCATCGCTTAGAATCCGCTCGCTCTTCAGTCTCTCCCTTGCTGCCTTGTAAGTATTGGACTACCCCTTCTCAATCTCTGGAATCAGTGTAATCTGTGGATCAATCCTCTTCTCGTGCCACTGAAAGCTTGCGGCTCACCACCTGGCCGCGTGCTCCCAGGATACCGAGGGGCTTGCCCTGCCATTCGGCTTCCAGGCCATAAGCGTTGCCGACCTTGAACTTTATCGTGCCTGCCGTGCGCCAGCTCCTTATTTCCCCCTTCTTAAGGGTGATGATCGTGGTGTTCACATCGTTCTCAACTACCTGCAACCAGGTATCACCTAATCCCCGCACACGAAAATGCGCTGTCCCCGCCCGCCTTATCTCCCCCGCCAGCTCTACAGCCTCGGCGCTCATGCTCGGCTGGTCGGGCTTCACGCTGCAGCGAGAGGCCAGTCCTCCTATCATCAGCACTGCCGCCGCCAGACCCACTGCCGTCGCAGCCCAGCGCAAGCGCTTCTCACGCCTCGCCGCCTGCCGCTCTTTCTCCTCCTCCTCGCGGCTGGGCTTCTGCTCCTCGAGATGGGACTCGTAAAGCTTCAGGAGCTTGTCCCCGTCCAGCCCCAACTCCTTAGCGTAGGCGCGCAGGAAGAGCCGGAAGTATATGGTATGCTCCAGCTTCTCGAACTGTTCCTCCTCCAGGGCCACCAGGTATTCGCGCTTGATCTTGGTCTTGGCCGCTAAGCGCTCCAGGCCCCAGCGTTTCTTCTCCCGTTCCCGGCGCAAGGCGACGCCGATGCCTAGCTGTTTCTTCTTAGGGGTTGGTGTGGTCTCGGGGTTCTTCTTATTCTTATCGTTCTTTTCTTCGGTCATATCTAGCTCCACGCCTGCTGGAAATCGGAAGTCCGAAGTCGGAAGTCGGACTATCTATTTCGGTACATTTCCGAGTTCAGACCTCCGACTTCCTTTCTAATACGACATCCCCTCCAACTCCACCACGTCAACGTCCTCGGGCAGTTCCAGCTCCAGTTCCCCGGCCTTCAGCCCCTTGTTGATCTCCAACGACGAAAAGCGGACGTCTGTCGACGCCTGCTCCGATGAAGCGCTGATGCCGACCGGCAGCGCGTCGTCAAGCCGCAGGTAGACCATCATCTCCTCCCCGTCATATCCGGCGACGCGCACCTGCCAGGGGCCTCCCCTCTCGCCCCGACGCACTGACTTAACCCTCCCCTCCTTGAAGTATCGGGAGAAGCCGCGTACAAGATCAAGATAATAGAGGCGCGCGCCCGAGCGCGGCCTGTCATGGATGAGCTGGTTTATCTTCGGTAAGTAGATGTAGAGTTCCTCGTCGGTCAAGAGCATGATCTGCTTCTCCGGCCTGTGGTATTCCACGCGCAGGCCGAAATCCTTAAGGTAGGCGAACTCACCCGCGATCTCTCTCTTGTTTTCCCCCTGCCGGATGGTTATCGCGACCTTGCCACTGACGTCCTCCAGCCCTTTCTCCGTTTTCGCCACCAGTTCTTGCAGACGCCGGAAGGCTTCGTCCTTCACCGCCTTCCCGCCCGCGGGCAACGCCGCCACAGCGGCCGCCAGCAACACCGCCACGAAGATCACGCCTCCTGGCAAGCCGCGCCGATTCGCCCATTCGCCGTTTCGCCGTTTCATCCCTCGTCCTTGTCTTTCAAGTATTCCTCAGGGTCAACGAGTATTTCCCTCGCCTTCGTGCCGCGCGAGGGCCCCACGATCCCTTCCCTTTCCATCATGTCCACCAACCGAGCGGCGCGGCTGTAACCCGTCGCCAGCCGCCGCTGTATAAACGAGGTGGACGCCTGCCCGCTCGCCAGGACCACCCTTATCGCCTCCTCCAGCAAGGCATCGTCCCCGGCCGCGTTGTTGTCGCCGTCGCCTTCGGCCGCGTCGATTATCTCCTCCAGGTAGTCGGGCTTCCCCTGGTTCCGCCAGAACTTGGCCACCCTCTTCACCTCGTCCTTCATCAGGAAACATCCCATCACACGCTGTGCCTCGGGGCTGTCGGCCGGGCAATAGAGCATATCACCCTGGCCGAGCAGTTCCTCCGCGCCGTTGACATCAATGATCGTACGCGAGTTTACCATGTTCGCCACCTTCATCGCGATGCGAGATGGGAAATTGGCCTTTATCACCCCGGTGACCACGTCGTTCACCGGGTTCTGCGTGGCGAAGACCAGGTGAATGCCGACGCCGCGCGCCATCTGCGACAGCCGGGTGATGATCCCCTCCACCTCGCGCACCGCCAGCATCATCAAGTCTGAGATCTCGTCGATCACCACCACGATATAGGGCATCTTGGCGACGCCATCTTCCAAGTTCTCGTTGTGCTGGTCCAGGTTGCGTACGTTGGCCGCCGCAAACTCCTTGTAGCGCCTGTCCATTTCCTTCACCAGCCACTTGAGAACGCCTGGGGCCTTGCGCATGTCATCGATCACCGGATGGATCAGATGCGGGATATCCTTGTAGAAGGAGAGCTCTACCCGCTTGGGGTCAATGAGTATAAGGCGCATCTCGTCCGGCGTCTTTGTGAACAGGAAAGAATTCAGTATCGAGTGCAGGCAAACGCTCTTGCCGCTGTTAGTGGAGCCGGCCACGAGGAGATGGGGCATCTTGGTCAAGTCGCCCACGACAGGTTCGCCCCCCATGTCCAACCCCACGGTGAAATCGAGCCCACCCTTCTCGCGCTGCCGAAAGCTATTACTGCTGAGCACACCAGAGAAGCTCACTGTCTGCCTGTTGCGGCGCGGCACCTCGATGCCCACCGCGGCTTTGCCGGGTATGGGCGCTACCACCCTCACCGTCTTCGCCTGCAGGGCCAGCGCTATCTCGTCACGCAAAGCGGTGAAGCTCTTGGTCTTGGTGCCGGGCGCCGGCTGCAGCTCATACCTTTTCACCGCCGGGCCAAGCGTCCTGCCAACGACAGTGGCCCTGACCTTGAATGTCTCCAGGGTATCCACGAGCACTTCCTCCTCGGCAGGGTCGTGCTCGCTCAAATCCACCACGGCCGGCTTCTCCAACAGGGACAAAGGCGGCAAGCGGAACTTGCGTCTCCGACCGGACCCGTCCACCTCTCTGGCTTTCTCCTCTTCTTCCTCCTCTACCTGCGCCGCAGGTTTGCCCGTCTCGTTCGCTTGCATCGCCGTTTCGCCGCCTGCCCTGAGCCTTGTCGAAGGGTTTCGCCCCCTCGTCAGTTCGACATCCTCTCTGTCTTCCCTCGCCATCGCCTGCTCCATCTCTCTTTCGCGGACGCTGACCTTCTCTCCGCTCACCTCTTTCTCCGCCGCCTTTCTGCCGCGCAACTCCCGCCACGGTTTGAGGACGTACTCACGCCCCATTCTCCTTGCCAACTCGCCCGCGCGCGCCACCAGGCCAAGCACTCGCTCCCACCCGCTTAAGCCCCGGCGCAAAGCCTGTTTGGCCTGAGAAGCAAGCAGGTGTTCCAGCCTGAGCAGATACAGGGCGAAGACGCCCAGCAAGAGGGACCCTATCCCCATTCCCGTCTTGCCGACCCAATCCTCCGCCGCTCCAGCCAACGCTACGCCGCACGAACCCATCAGCGACGCGCGCGTCGCGAAGACACCGCTCAGGACCACCACCGCCAGGCCCAGGCAGGCATAGGCGCCGCCGTGTAGGGCAAGCTGCTTCGAACCAAGGCCCTTGATCCTGCCGACGAGCAACGCCCCCAGCGCCAGCAGTAACAACCAGGCATACAGTCCGAAGAGCTTCCCCAACCAGGCGCCAACCGCCTCGCCCAGCCGCCCGACCAGGTTACCGTGCTCCGGCTGGACGGGGGATATCGCCAGGGCCAGGGCCAACACAATTAACGCCGAGAAGAGGTAGGCCATCTTCTCGCCCCTGTTCTGCATCAGCCGCTCCAGGAACCGCTTCGCAGCGATCTGCTTTCCTGCCCCTTTCTTCTTCTTCCTTTTTCTCGTCATTCGCTATCCCTCTAAGTCATGATTACCGGCCTACTTCCGGCCCGAACTGCCGAAGCCGCCCTTGCCCCTGCTCGTCTTCTCCAGCCGGTTAATTGCCCGCCATCGCACTCTCGCCACCTTCGCCAGGACCATCTGGGCTATACGGTCTCCGCGCTTAAGCGTCCAGGCGTCACTGCCGTGGTTTATCAGCAACACCTTCACCTCGCCACGGTAATCGCTGTCGACAGTGCCCGGGGCGTTGACTACGGTGACACCGTGCTTGATGGCCAACCCACTGCGGGGCCTTATCTGCATCTCGTAACCCGACGGCACCGACAAGCGCAACCCCGTCGGCACCATCACCCTTTCGCCCGGGGAGACGGTGATCTTGCTCTTGACTGCCGCCGCTAGGTCCATCCCCGCGGCCCCCTCCGTCATGTAGCTCGGCAACGGCAATCCCTTCGCCGCTTTACCTCTTGTTATCCTGACAACGACCGTGCGTTGTCCACTGGGGACCATTATCATACCCCGCCTTCGGCGGGTGGCGGCCGTTGAAGGCCGCCACTACTGCACTTTTTCCTTTTTCCTTCTTACTTCACCTCTAACAGCTACGCTGCCTTTGGTCACAGTCGCCGATTCCCGACCAGCGCCTGCCCGCCATAGCCCTTCGCCCTGAGCGATTGAAGCGAAGGGCTCAGGGGCGAAATCCCTTGGCGACGGCGGGATCCCCGATCACCGGCTATTTGGCGTCCTTATACGCCTTCAGCACCCTATTGCCCTCAGACAACAGTTCGTTCAAGCGGGCCATCTTGATCTTCACGCGGCTCGACCCCTGCGCCATCTCCAGGGCCTTCTCATAGTGCTTGCGCGAATCCTTGTACCGCCTCGCGGAAAAAGCCATGTCCGCCTTGATATCCGCCTCGATGAACTTCTCCAGCCGTACCGCCAGTTTCGGCATCGGCTCCTTGCCCATCAACATTTTCCACACGCCCGGGTCGAAAAGGTTCTGGGCAAGGTATGAAACGAAGTTCGCCACGAATTCCCTGTCCGCCTCATCGTGAAACCCGAATACCCAGACCAGCCGCACCTTCTTCCCGTCAATGGTCTTCCAGTCGGCCTGGCCCGGCAGGCGCGCCAGCACGACGCAATAGTCTCCCAGGCCCTTGATCAAGCCCAGCTCTACGAAAAAAACCCCGTCACCGACCGAGCCGACGTCGCTGTTCACGTAGCGCTCCTTGACCATATCCAGGCTGGAAGCCAGCGCCACCTTTGCCTTTACCTTGACCGTCTGCGCCACGCGCGCAAAGATCTCGGCCAGCACCTCCCCCTTGTCCAGGGCCTTGGTGGTCACGTCGTATCCCGCTACACTTATCTCGGCTTTGCCGCTCCGGGCCTTCTTACTCCCCGGGCTCTTCGCCTTGTGTTTCATTTTCCTTAAGGTAGTTGAGCAGGCGCATGCGCAGGCCTTCCAGCGCGCCCTCCTCGCCGCCGCCCATGTCCGGCACGGACCATCTACCGACACCGGGAAGCTCTATTTCCGCGAACACCTTGCCTCCTTCGTGCCTCACTTCCACTTCGAACTCCCGCTCCAGTACCTCTATTGTCCTGCTGTTGTCTTCGGCCATTCCTCGTCCCTCCCACGATATTTTGGTTAGACACCTCTTGGGGTTGGTGGTTATTTGCGCTTCCAGAATGCCCTTGCACCAACGACCGGCAACCGGCTTCATACCCCCATTCGCTTAAGTTCCAGCCTCGCCCGCTCCCTCAATTCCTCGAATCTCTCCAGAGGGTAACAGAAGGACGGATAGTGCCTGTAGGCCAGTGCGTCTCGCCCCGATGTTTCCTCCTTGGCACGAGCCAGCTCCTCCTCCAACGCCGCGCGCTCACCCGCCACCAACTCGGCAAGCTGTTCCGTTATGCCTTTGACCCGGCGGTGGAGCCGGCGACGATGGTCGCGGCTCCACTTGCTTCGCCGCGGCGGAACCCCGCCGAAGCAGTACCCGCCTCCGCCAAGGGACTTCGCCCCGGAGGGGCTCAGCCCCGCAGGGCTACGGCGCGGTACCTCCCCTTCGCATTCACCCTCGCGCATGCGCGGGGCCCTCTGCGAAGGCGGGTAGAGCGCCTTGCCGTCGGATCCATGCCGTAAGCGGGCGAGCATTTCCCTCTTCTCGGCGACAAGCAGCTTCGCCGCCGCACCCACATCGTCACCCAGAAATTCTTCCGGGCTGTTCTCCATGCGCCTGATGCGAGCGCTTAATCCTTCGATGGATACGCCGCCGTCCCCGGCTCCCTCAAGATAGAGGGTGGCGGAACAGACCCAGTACTCGCCCCCGCGCAAACCGAGGAACCTTTCGAACAAGAGGTCATTCAACTGCTCGTAGTTACCGCCTCCCACGCCGTGAACGAAGAACTCCCCCGCCAAGAGGCGCACGAACATCGTCAGCATCAGGGCCTTGGGCCTTATCTTGAAACCGAGCTCGCCGCGCCTGAGCAGAAACAGGTCCCCGACCTTCTCGTTGCCGGCGAACAGCCAACCGGTTTTCGACGCTTCCACCCAGAGCGTCTGCCGCCTCTGCTCCGACACGCACCAGAAGGGAAGCTCAACCCGCCCCTGCTCCTGCCGCAATTCGCCGAACTGCCCTCGCGTGGGGCTTGGCGACAAGCCGCGCCGCTGCTCCGCCAGGCACTCGTTATAACAGTCGCGGAACTCCTCCGCCCTCCCCGCCACCTCTAAGAAAAAGCAACCAAAGGCCGCCCCCTCACACAGGCCCGAGAACGGCACATCGAGGAGCTGCACGCCCAAGCCCGTCTCCCAGGCACGCCGCGCCGCGCCTAACTGCCCGGCCAGGCTGTTCTCACCCAGCACACCTCGCCGCAACGCCCCGCCGTAGGCGCTGATACCGTCAGCGTCGAGGAGCGGCGCCCCCACCAACTTCTCCACGGCCTCGGCCGCCGCGCCGTCCGGCGCGGCGTCCTCGTAGCTCGTCTCCGGCGCGAAACCACGATACAACAGGCGGCGCTCGTAGCCTCCGCTCACTGCCGCCGGATAGTATATCCCATCCTCTCCCGGCAGGTCGTAGTCCACGATGAAGTTGATCGGCCTTAGCTGCCGCGCCTCCGCCAATAGTGAATGAACTATGTCCTTGAAAGTAATGCCGGGATAGGGGATGACAGGCTGATGCCCTCCCGCCGCGACATCCTTCCCGCTATCCCCGGGAAGTCCCCGTAACAGGTCGGCTCGCAGCTCAGCCCGGCTGGTGCCCCCCAGAACCAGGTTCTTAAGGGCTTTCTCCTCCTCCCGGTACGCCCTGGCCCCGGCCCTCTTGATCAGTATCTCCCCATCCCCCCTGGGGGGCTCATATACTAGCTTAGAGGGCATCGACTATCCGAGTGTCGGTTATCGGGCGTCGGAAATCGGCGGCTGTCTGATGGGAGAAGCAGGCGTTTATATGACGATCCCCGACAACCGATTCCCGACAACCAAATGAGCTAAACGAACCGAATCAATGGTCACGCTGACAACGCGATGACCTA
>CBDVCL010000064.1:0-8746 GCA_965372475.1 uncultured bacterium
AGTAGTGGCTGCCGTCCGGCTGGTACATCACCACCATCGCGCAGGCCCAGGCGAACTGCTGCCGGATGCGGATGTAGCTCTCGTAGATGCCGTCGGCGGCATCCACGCCGTCGTGGATGATGAAGCCGCCGCCGAACTCGTTGGTCATGCCGTTGCGGAAGAAGTTGTCGTCTATCCAACGCTCGGCCCAGTTGCCCGAGGCGTCCAGCACCGTCCAGACGCCGGTGAAGTCGTTGTCCTCGAAGTCGTCGCGTATGTTGTTGCCGCCCGAGGAATTGCAGTAGGAGACGGTATAGGTCACCTCCTCCCCCGGGTAGGGGTCGGTCGCATCCGCCGACTTGTAGACGTCCAGCGCGGGGGCGAGGATCGTCACCGGCGCCTCGTTGGACACAGCGCCGATGTTCTCGTCGCAGCGGATATCGAAATCGTTGTAGTAAATGCCACCGGGCGCGTTAGCGTCGGTCAAGGCATTCACCGTGATCGTCGCCGCGGCGCCTGCCGCCACCGTGCCCAGGTCCCATTCGTACACGCCGCCGCCCAGGTCGCTGCCCGCGGGGCTCGTGGCAAAGACGTTGAATACCGCGGGGATCGTATCGCGTACTACGACATTGGTGCCTTCCTCCGTGCCGGAATTGAAATAGACGAGGTAAAATTCTATCGGGTTTCCCGGCAGCACCGTACCGGGGTCCGCGTACTTGTTCAACTGCCAGGCAGGCAAGTAGACAGCAGGAGTAGCGCAGGAGAAGAACTTCTCTATTGAGCCGCCGAAGGCGCCCGCGCCCGTGGACTGGGCGTAGACGTAGATATCTTCATCGGCAGTGATGTGGTAGGTGCCGCCGCCCGCCGTGTCGACGCGGTGCGCCGTGTCTATTACCGGCATCGAGGTGAAGTTGGCGAAGAAAACGCCGTCACGGTCAATGCTGACGTTGGTGGAAGCGCTAGGGCACATGAATATCAGCGCCGGGGTATTGGGGTCGCCTACCGCCACGTAGAAATCCTGGCCGTAATGCCTGTGCGTCACCGTATCGTTGGGATAATCGCCGTCACCGTACTCGGTCTGTATCAGGCCTCCCCCTCCCAGTACCTGCACGGGATTGTTCGAGATGACGCGGAAGAAGGCGCCCGGCTCCGCGACCACGTTGGGCGCGCCGCTCGCCGCCGTACCCACAGGATGGTAGTTACTCAGGTTGGCGGCCACGGCCACGGGGCCAATGAAAGCCACCCAGTTGCCGATCGCTCCCTCCACGGGGTGCGCCAGGTCCGCCCCCGCCCCCCCCGCGGGAACGTAACGCTCGATGCTGTAATTGGCCCCCGACCCCGTCACGTCAGTGACAAGGATCCCGTTATTGAAGCTGGCATCATTCGAGCACACGGCGATGTAAACAGTGGTGCCTATCTTCGAGCCGTCGTCCGTGGACATGCCGTAGGCGCAAGTGTCATTCGGCTCACTCGCCGCCTGCGCGTAGCAAGCAAACTGGTTGCTCTTCCAGACCATGATCGAGCCGTTGATCGACTCGATCTTCACGTCCTTCTCGCCCGTGGACTTGGTGCCCTCGAAGCCGCCCGAGGCCAGGCCCTCTATGCCCGTCTCGTCTTCCATGTCGCCGCCGAACATCCAGACGCCGCCGGGGCCGATCGTGCGCGCGCCCATGGGGATCCACATCGTTCCCGCCACGCCGCGCCCCATGCCCTTGTAGACGTTGACGTCAACGGAACTTCCGCTCGGGTTGATCACGGCGCAGGAATCACCGTAGCCGCTGCCGTCGTTGGGATTAGAGGAGCTGTTGTCACTGCCCCCCGCCATGTAGGCATAGAAGACGCCGCCGTAGCCCGTGGCGTTTGACGATTCCATCCAGGTGGCCCTGTCCACGCTGGGCGTGTAGAAGATGCTGGTATAGAACTCCCATAAAACCGTCGCGTCGGCGACGATCTTGCAGTAAGCGTTTCCCGCGCCGGCGCCGCCTTCCTCGTCGTAAGTGATCGGCCAGATATCCAGCGCCGTGCCCGCCTGGGGGTAGGTCTGGGTGCCGATAAGCGTGGTGGTTATCTGCGTGTCCAGCACCGTCTCGCCGTAGAGGGTCACGGTGGTATTTGGCACCGTGGTGTAGACGTGGATGGACATGATGTTCTTGTTCGGCTCGTCCAGGTAGCCGGCGTAACTGCTCGCCCACACCGCGTGGGCGTCCTGCGGGCACATCACCAGTGCCGACAGCAGACCTACGGCAAGCGTGATCGCCGCTGCCACTTCCTCTCTTCTTTTTCCCTTGCTGCGCGCGCTCATATCCCCTTTGGCTCTATCCAGTTCAATTCGGGATGCTTCTTTCTCAGCTTGTTGTATTCCTTCAAGGCCTTCTTTATCTCCTTGAGCAGCGCCTCCGCCGCCTTCTTTTCCTTCTTTACCTCGGTTATGAACGCCTTCAGCCGCGCGGGCAATTTTTCTACCTCCACCCGCGCCGCCTTGACTGCATCATCGCCGCCGTGCTTTTTCAACGCCTTTTTCAGTTCTGCAGCTATCTTCTTCAACTGCTTCAGTTGCTTCTCGCACTCCTTGCTCTTCTGTTTCGCCTGCTTCGCCCCGCGCTGTGAGCCGCCGAGGTGAATGGTTATCGCTTCCGTCTTCACCACATCCCGCTTCTCTATGCGTTCACGCGCCAGCTTGAAATTACTTCTCGCCGCATTCATCAACTCACGCACCGTCTCCATCGCCTGCTCTATCCCCCGTGATACGCCGCGCGCCACGTTCAGGTTCCCGCCCACGTCAGCGCGCATCGCCAGGGTCGCTTGTGACACAGTGGGCGTAGGCGTAGGCGCAACAGGGCTCGGCACCGTGCTTTCGGCTTGCCCCGCCAGGCCGCCAGTAACGAGCGAAAACAGCACTAGAACACTTGTGCTATATTTAAGCGCATAACCTCTGTTTTTATTAAGCACGCTCATTTTCACGCCCAAAATAGTCTACTCCTACTACTACCTATATTATAAAGCTATCATGAAAACTGCGAATTGTCAACATCCCAGCCTCGCCTGTTTTCATATATTCATCATAGGCGAACTTACCCTTGCCTCCTTCCCCTCAATCCCCTATACTGGCTGAAACGCTTCAAACGAGGAGATAAGCATGAAACGACTAGCGAAAACACGCGCCAGCCGCCTTGGCGCCGCAGTTCCTGCCGCTAAGAAGAGCGCGGTTGAACGCCTCGCTTCCCTGGATGCCTTCCGCGGCCTGGTGATCCTCACGATGATCTTCGTCAATTACATCCAGAGCAAGGGCACGCCAAAGTGGCTGCTGCACGTCGCTTCCGGCGTGGACGGCTACACCGTTACCGACGTCGTCTTCCCCGCCTTTCTCTTCATTGTCGGCGTGGCGATACCCCTCTCGCTCGGCAAAAGGATCGCCCTCGGCGACTCCTTGCTGCTGCTGTTGCGCCGCATCTTCGAGCGCACTGCTTCCCTGCTCTTCCTCGGCCTGATAATGGTCAACCACTGGCGTTTTAGCGCTAAGCACACGGGCATGAGTTCTGCGCTCTGGTATCTTCTCGCCTATCTTTGTGTGATCGCCCTCTGGAACATATACCCGAAGGTGACCACGGACCTGAAAAAGAAGATTTTCCTTGGCCTGCGCATCGGCGCCGCCCTGCTGCTCCTCTACCTCGTCATCATCTGGCGAGGGCGAGGCCCAGACGGTGGCACCTGGCTGCGCCCGCAATGGTGGGGCATACTGGGAATAATCGGCTGGACCTACATGGCCGCGAGCCTAAGCTACCTCGTCTGCCGTGGCAACTCCACGGCGCTGATGGGCGTGATGTCCTTGATGATCGCTCTATATATGGGCGGCAAGCACGGCGTGCTGAATTTCCTCGGCCCCATCAACAACGTCATCAACGTGGGCGGCACCTTCGGCTCGCATTCGGCCATCGTCGTGGCGGGAATGCTGGTGGGGATTCTCTTCACACGCAAGGAAACCAGTCATTTCTATCGCCTGCGCTTCATGTCCCTCTTCGGCCTGGGGCTCTTCTTCGCGGGAACGCTGATACGGCCCCTGCACGGTATCAACAAGATCGGCGGCACGGACGCCTATGCTCTGGTCACGGCGGGCGAATGCTGCCTCCTCTTCATGGTCTTCTACTATCTGATGGACGTGCTGCAGTGGCGGCGCTGGGCTTCCTTCCTCCAGCCCATCGGTTTCAACCCCCTGCTCGCCTACATCCTGCCCTCGATCGTCGGCGCGATCATCGGCTTCTTCGGCGCCTGGGGCACCTTCTGGTTCTGGTACGCGCGCGGCGGCATCCACCGCCTCGCCAACGCGATGCTGATGACGGGGTTGATCCTCTTGATCACCTGGGGCATGACGCGATTGAAGATAGTGTTGAAGCTGTAGGAGTCGCTAGTCGCTGGCCTGCCAAGCCGTAGCCCCCGCGCCTGTTTGCCAACAGGCAAACGCGGGGGCGAAGGCTGACCGCTCGCGCTTCAAGCGATAAGAAGAAAGGCGGCTGCGGCGCGGCAGCCGCCCGGCCGCCAGCATAGCTGACGCCGAAATACCGGCTATAGTTCCTGCCGCCTATTGCCCCGCCGTGAGTTCCTGCCAAAGCCGCCTGGTTTCTTCGTGCTCGGGATCTATGCGCAGGGCGCTCTTGGTACAGATCTTCGCGTCCTTGGTCATGCCGAAAGACTTATACATCCGCGCCAACCGCCGCCAGGCCGAGACGGTGCCGGCATCCAGCCTTAGCACCAGGAGATAGTCGTTCACCGCCTGCCGGTGTTCTCCCCGCGCTTCGTGCTGCCGCGCCCTTTCGAGGATCAGGCTTATCCTCCCCAGCACCATTTCACCCTCAACACCGCCGCCGCTCGCGCTTGCCGCGACCGCTCTCTCCGCGGACGGCTGCCGCCCCGCCCTGATGCCGCGCCTGCCCTCGCCATTCTCAAACGCCACCGCGAGCGAAGCCTTGTGCGTCAGGCCCAATTGCCCATAGGGGACCACCGCGTAGTCAAAGAGCAGATGGCGATATCTGAATCCTACGCCGCCGCTAACCCGCTCAATATTGCCCAGGTAAGACTTGTCGAAGCCCAGCCTGTGCCCGGCCCGCAGGAAGACGCGCTGCCCCAGCCCCAGCTCCACTCCCGCGTTAAGCATGCTGTTGACCCCACTGCCCAACTTGGTATCCAGGCTAAAGGTCACCCTGTTCCCTTCAAAGCGCCAGACAAACGCCCCACCTACGCGGAAACTGCTCGGCAGGCTGAAGCCCTTCACCCCACCGATATTACGCACGACCATCGACGCCCGGGCGTCCTCGACGGCAAAGAGGAACCCCAGGTCTGCCGCATAGCCACTGATATCATAATCAGCGATCGTCTCGCGATACCCCTTCAAGGCGGCGCCAAATGAAAGCCGGCCTATGCCGTAAGCCCCGGCGAGCGAGCCGCCGAACTTGCGCGGGTGGATCAGACCCTGCACCAGGTTACCGAACTCGTCCCGCTGCTCGAATGTCCCCGAGTCGACGTAGACAAGCTGGGCGCCGAGCGCCACCGGACCGGCGGGAACGACCAGGCTGAGATCATTGAAGTAGGCATCCATGAACCACTTATTGTAGCCCAGGCCAAGGGTGGGATAGTTCTGCTGAAGCATGCCCGCGGGGTTCCAGTAAATGGCGCTGTTGTCGTCGGCGACGGCGCTAAAGGCCTCACCCATCGCCGCGGCCTTGGGCCCCAGCGGCGTGTCCATGATCGGCAGGGCAACGCCAGCGGCGTCCATCACCTCGGCGCCGCAGCGAAAGGCGCATAAGATCAGCATAAGCAGCATCAATCTCTTCATCGCGACATTCCCTACTTGACAACCATGAACTTGCCAGGCCCCATCAACTTCGCGACTCCCGGACCCTTCGTCTCCAGCAGGTAGTAATAAGTGCCCGGCGCGAAGGGCACGACATCGAAGGTGATACGGTTACCGTTGCCCCTGTGCCCTCTTGCGAGAGTCTTGGCCACCAACTGGCCGGAGAAGTTGTATATCCTTATCTCCACCCAGGCATCCTCGCTCAAGGCGTAAACGAAATGCAGTATCTCCCTCGCCGGCTGAGGATAGACGTAGCTCGTAACCGTGCCCGGGTAGGGGGGCGTGGGAGTATAGGTATAGCTGGGCGTGGGCACGACCGAGGCATCCGGCGTCAGCGTGGGCGTGAGCGTAGGCACAGGCGTAAAGCCCGAGGGTGCTACCCGGATATTATCGAAAGCGAACCCGTCTGTGCTGATGGAGAAATCGTCGTATTGCTGGAACTTTATGCGCACGTGGCTGTAGGTGCTGAACCCCGCGGCGGCCATCAACGCATCCAGATCATAGTCATGGTGCGTGTAGCTGCTGCTGGGCGCCAGGGAGATCACGGTATACCAGGTGACGCCGTCCTCGCTGATGGCGACGCCGTCCCCGTTTGACGACCCCACGAAACTGCCCGGCAATACATCCGTCTCGTCGCCGAACTCCTTCACATCGAACTCCAGGCGCAGGCCGCCCGCCGCGCCGATTACATCTATGTGCAGCACAAGCTCGTTTAGCGAATAGAGCCCGCCGCTGACAGCATCGTCAAGCAACACGTGGAAGGAACCGCTCTCAGGCAGGTTGGCGCCAGACACCTCTATCCGCCCCTCGCCCGTAGAGTTGAGCGTCCAGTGGCAAAGCAACCCACCCGATTCGAAACCATCAAAGAAGGGCACCATGGTGATGCAAGGCGTTGGCATCACCGTGGTCGTGGATGTCTGCGTCGGCGTGGGTGTTATCGTTGGCGTCTGCGTGGGAGTATCCGTCGGCACCAAGCCAACAGTAGTGACGCGCAAGTCGTAGCCGGTGTTGGCGCCGTACCGACCGGCACAACCGTACATCTCTTGCCGCGCGTAGTAAGTGCCGCTCGCAGGCGCGACCCAGACGATCTGGCTGGCCAGCCCGACGCCGCCGTCATCGTCGTAATCCAACTGTGTTATGCCGTCCGTGTCGTAGAGATAGAGCTTGGTGTCGGCGTTGAATTCGAGGTTGAAGGTGGTTATCGTGTATTCCCACCCCGCCGTGGCGGTGAACTTCACCCAGTCATAGTCACAGGCGTCGTGCGCGTTATGGTACTGCCCCACCAGGTCGCCCACGGTGATCCAGTTAGCATTGGGGAAGGTATCGTCCACCTCGTACGCGTCTATAGCCACGGTCGGGCTCGGTGTGTAAGTACTGCTCACTGTGCGCGTCGGCGTAATGCTTGAGGTGGGCGTAATCGTGGTGCTCACCGTGCGTGTAGAAGTGACCGTAGGCGTGAAAGTCGGTGAGACGATCGCCGAGACCACCTGGATGTTGTCGTAAGCGAAACCGTCCGTGGTGATGGGGTTATCGTCGTACTGTTGGAACTTGATGCGTATGTGCGTGAAAGTGCTAAACCCCGCCGCGGCCATCGCCGCGCTAAGGTCAAGGTCATAGTAGCTGTAAGTATTCGTGGCGCCGAGGCTTGTCAGGGTGTACCAGTTTACGCCGTCCTCGCTTATCGCTATGCCGTCGCCGTTGACCGAGCCGATGAAGCTCGCGGGCAGGGCCAGGTCCTCGTCGCCAAACTCCTTAACGTCAAAGCGCAGGCGCAGGTTCACAAGTGCGGCGAGGTCTATATGCAGGATCACCTCGTTGAGTGAAGCCCCGGACGGGAAAGCATCCATCAGCAGGTGGAAACTGCCGGCGTCCGGTCCATTGAGGTTAGAGACCCGGATGCGGCCGTTGTTGGTGGAATTAGTCGTCCAGTGACAGAGCAGGCCGCCCGACTCAAAGCCGTCACCGAAAGGCGCGCTGATGATACAGGTGGTCGGCGTGGGCGTGCGCGTAGAGGTGCCGCTCGGCGTCGGCGTGGCAGTGGCACTAACCGTGGCGGTCCGCGTAGCGGTAGGAGTGACGGTCGCCGTCCACAAGCTGGGATCAGCGACCTGGACGTCGTCAATGTTCCAGCCGCTTACAAGAAAAACGCCAGCTGCCCCCACCATGTGCCCGAACCTGACTTGGAAACTGGCGTTGGCATAGGCGCTCACGTCGTATATCTCCTCGACCCAGGCGGCGTCCGTTGCGCCGACCGCCCCGGTGGTGAAGATCTGCACCCAGCTGCCGCCGTCGTATACCTCCACCACCGACTCCATATAACCCAAGTAGTCGGAATTCAACCAGCGCCGGAATCTCAGTTCCAGCGCCGCGGTGGCGGCGGCGTTGATAACGGGTGAAGTGAGAAAGTAAAAGGAGTGCAGGGACGTGCTGACGTTGCCGCCGATCATCGCTCCCGCCACGTAGTTGTCGGCGCTGGCGCTATAGTCAAGCGCGGGGTCGGGATTGCCCCAGCTATGCCCCGACGAGGCCGTGGCAGAGCCCCGCGACCACTCCGTGCCGTATGACCAGCCCTGGTCGGTGCTGAAATCATCGAAGAAAAGAACGGGTGAGGCCGCCAAGCGGCATGAGACGCCCACCGCCAAGATGATCGCCGCTGTATTTTTCGTTACGCTCAAAGCTGTCCCCCGAAACGGCGGCCTACTGCCGCGTGGCCACTACCTTCACCAGGTAACTGCCGCCGTTGATCTCGTCGCTGATCCTGATGTATGCCTCGTTCGCTCCCGGTTTCATTGCCGCGGCGCGCACGCTAATCTCGATATCACCGCCCGCCGAGTGGAGCGCGTGCGGGCTCACCTTTAGCCAAGGCACCCCCCGCTCGGAGGAGGGCCCTGTCACTGCGCGCAGCCTCACCTTAACGTAAGC
>CBDVCL010000065.1:0-8698 GCA_965372475.1 uncultured bacterium
CGCGCGGCATGTCCATCGCCTACCGCAGTAACCTCGCCCTCTACTCGGCCGCGCGGCGCGAGTATGGGAACTGGAAGAAAGCGCTGGTAGCCGCCGGGCACAAGACGGCGAAGAAAAAGCGCAGCCAAAAATACTACGGGAAGCTCAACCCCGACGGGCACGCGCCTGTCGGGGTTTTTCTCTTCTCGTTTTCTTAAGCGCAGATTACGCCGATTGGCACAGATTAGCGAAGATTCTTCCCCTTTTTGATAACGGCGCTTCAGCGGAAGGCATCAACAATCTAGGCGGATTCTGGCAGATTCCCCTTGTTGCCGTTGCCAAGCGGGGATCTGGAACCAGAAACCGCCGTTCGCACGCAGCAACAAGTAATCTGCGTTATCTGCTCCCATTTTGAAGCATTGCAGAAATAGGCGCCAAGAGAAGAGAAATCTGCGGACATCTGCGTAATCTGTGGTTCCCGTCTTTAGCTGGTCGATAATATGTCTAAGTCAGAGGATAAACCGGTCCGCTTGCACAAGTACCTGGCGCGTTGCGGCATCGGCAGCAGGCGCAAGTGCGAGGGCTACATCAGGCTGGGGCTGGTGCAGGTCAACGGCCGCGCCGTCACGGCGATGGGCCACACGCTTGACCCGGCACGCGACATGGTGCGCTTCAAGGGCAAAACGGTCAAGCCGCCGCGGCGGACGTTCACCTACATACTGCTCAACAAGCCACCCGGCGTCGTCACCACGCTCTCTGACGAAAAGGGACGCCCCACCGTTCTCGACCTGCTGAGCAACCGCGTCAAGGCACGGGTCTACCCGGTGGGGCGCCTCGACTTGAATTCCGCCGGCCTCTTGCTGCTAACCGATGACGGTGAGCTGGCGGCGCGCCTGATGCACCCCCGCGGCGGTTTGGCCAGGGTCTATCGCATAAAGGTAAAGGGGGTGCCGAACGAGAAGGCAGTCGCCCGCCTCGAGCGCGGCGTCAGCTACCGCGGCGGCAAGAGCGGTCGAGCCACGGCGCGCCTCGTCTCCCGCCTCAAGGTCAACAGCTTTATGGAGATCACGCTGTTCGAGGGCCGCAAGCGGGAGGTGCGACGCATGCTGGAGAGCGTCGGCCACACCGTCGTCGACCTGAAGAGGATACGCTTCGGCCCGCTTTCACTCGGCGCGCTCCCCTCGGGCAAATGGAGGTATTTGCGCGCAGGGGAAGTCAAAGCCTTGCAGCAGGCCGTCGCCGGGTCACGCGTCACGGGTCACGCGTCAAAGAAGAAGCGACGCACCGACTCGGGACGCGCGACACGAGACACGAGACAGCCCTAGGGCACCGGATCCCAGAATAGCCTTCCCCTGAGGGGATATCCCCCCGCCCCGCCATGACAACGCATGAGGCGGTCGCAAGTGCGTAAGTAGCCGATGATCGGCCCGTGACGCCTGACGCATCCCAGGCCGTAACTGGAACAAGAGGGAGTAAACGCGCAACGGGGACCATCGAGCGGGGAGATGTAACGCTGGAAGAGCCTGATCGCCACGACCCCGCCCAGCGACGGCAACCCGGTAATCAGTCTTGCCTCTTCCCTTCCCATCTCAGGCATGATCCCAGGCCACTCCATCTCCCCCGCAAAGACGGGGCCGGCAACAAGCAAGGTCATAAGTACAGCCAAAGCATATTTCATTTCCCTTTCCTCTCTTTTTCCCAAGGGCTTTCTCACCACCAAGACACCAAGGCACCAAGAAAGAAACCGCATGTTCTCTTGGATAACAACCACCTCATCTCTTCGTTCAGAGGAGAGCACTTATCGGTCTCAACGGTGATGCTCTCATGCCAACGTGCGGCACCAAGAGGACCTTCGTCTTGGCGGCACCAAGAACAGGCATATTCCTTGGTGTCTCAAGCACTTCGCGGCCTTGGTGCCTACCGACTCGCCTTCAAGTGCCTGGTCAAAACCAAGAATGCTCTCCCCCAAACGAAGAACGCCGCGCGCCGTTAGCCAAAAATGCGAGGTGTCCCTGATGCTCTTGGTGTCTTGGTGCCTTGGTGGTGAGAGGCGTTGTTTTCCGCGTTTCATCTTTCCCCGCGGCAGATGCCCTCCGTAGCCCTTCAGCGAAGGAAGCTACCACCTACTGACTTTCGAAGGGGTCCTGCTTCATGAAATCGGGCAAGTAATGCGCCGCCGATGACAGGTCCTGTGCGTAAACGTACTTGAACCCCAACTGCCGCGCGTAGTCTACCACTTCCTTGTATTCGCGCCCATCCAAGCGGCGGTCTATCTCCGGGTAGGAATCGGCGCGGTAGCTGGGGTGGTATTGGGCCATGAGGCTGAGCTGGATATCCACGCCCAACTCCGCGAGGAAATCCAGCGCTTCCCTGCTGCCGGCGGCCCCGCCCGGCAGGACGAGGTGGCGCACGACTACCCCCCGTCGCGCCACGCCGTCGTCGTCCAGAACCAGCGGGCCAACCTGGCGCACCATCTCGGTGATCGCGGCGCGGCTGGCGTCCCTGTATCCAACGGCGCCCGAGTACCGCGCCGCCTTCTCGTCGTCGCTGTACTTGATGTCCGGCATATAGACATCGAAGATGCCATCCAACAATTCAACGGCCTCGAGGGAATCGTAGGCGTTGGTGTTGTAGACGAGGGGGACATTCAGCCCTTCCCCTATGGCCAACGCAAGGGCCTCAAGGATCTGCGGCAGGTAATGGGTGGGGGAAACGAAATTGATGTTGTGGCAGCCCACGCCCTGCAGGGCGGTCATCCGCGCGGCCAATTCCGCGGAGGATATCTCCTCGCCCAGATCGGCCTGGCTGATCTGGTGGTTTTGGCAGAACACGCATTTCAAAGTACAACAGGAGAGGAAGACAGTGCCGCTGCCCCTCCGGCCCGATATGAGCGGCTCCTCCCCGTGGTGGGGTGCGGCACTCGAGACCCTGACCGCCCTTCCCGCCCGGCAGATGCCGACCTTCCCCGCCACGCGGTCGACGCGGCAATCGTTGGGGCAAAGGCGGCACGATTTGAGCATCGCCAGGGCCTTCTCGATGCGGCCGTGGAGCTCGCCGTTCTCGTGGAGCTTGATGTATGAGGGTTTCATGGAAGGGGAGAGTCTACTTTTCTTTCTTGCCGCCTCGCTGCTGCTTCGCTTTCTTGCCTGCTTGCTCCTTTTGCTTCCCGAGTGCCTTGCTCGGGCTTCGCCCGAGGGGCGCCCGCCCGCCGTCGCCGAGGCTATGGCGGGTAAACTCCGGGACGCCCCTACTGCTCGCCTCTTCACTATCTGGTTTCGCCGGTTCGCCGTTTCGCCGGCTCGCCGTTTCGGGCTTTGCTTCCCCCTCCCCATCAAACGGCAACTCCCCGTCCTTTTCCTCGAACCCCGTCTTCTGCAAGCGCTTCTCGTACTCGTTGAGGAAGTTGGCGCCGCGTTTTATCTCTTCCAACGGCTCGATATCCTCCAGGGTGGGGAGGTCATCAAGACCCTTCAGGCCAAAATACTCCAGGAAGTAGTCGCCGGTGCCGAGAAGCAACGGGCGGCCAACTCCCTCGCGCCTGCCTCTTCCCCTGATAAGGTTCCTCTCCAATAAGCCCGCGACCACCGCGTCCACGTTGACGCCACGGATGCTTTCTATCTCTGAACGCGTCACCGGTTGTTTGTAGGCAATGACTGCCAGCGTTTCAAGCGCCTGCCTGCTTAGCGCAGTCTTCACCCTTATCTTGTAGTATTCACTGATGTACTTGCCGTATTCCCCGCGGCAAAGCATCTTGAACCCTCCGCCCACCTCGTCGATCATGAAACTGCGCCCCGCTGAACGGTATTCGTTGCGCAGGGTGACGAGTGCCTTGCGCACGTAGTCCTCGCTCCTTCCCAGGACCTGCGCGGCACGGTCTACAGACAGCGGACGGGAGGAAGCGAAGAGCAGGCTCTCCACGACAAGCTGGTCCCTTCTCTCCTCAGAGCCCTTGGCGTCTCCCGCCCATGGGTCTGCCCTGCCACCTAGGGGCGGAAGCCCTGCCTCTTCGCCGTGGCGATGGCGGGGAATCACGACGGGCGGGGCGGCAGGCAGGCCTTTCTCAAGCCGCCGCCAGAATAGATAGATGACCACAAGAACGGTCAGCAACAGGATGAGAGTGGTGATAAGGATAATGAACATTAGACCGAGATGTGGCGCCCGCGGGGGACGCCACTACTGCACTTTTTCCTTCTTCCTTCTTCCTTTTTCCTTTTTACTTTTTACTTCACCCTTCACCCGCGCCCTTCCGCCTTCGCCCCCCCGCTTGTCTGCTGACAAGCAGACGGGGGGGCTACGGCGTGACGAGTTGGGCGCGGTGGCAATTCACAATTCATACTTCAGAATTCATAATTCCACCTTCAGTTGTTCCTTCTCGCTTCACCCTTCACCCGCGCCCTTTGGGCGCGGTGGCGCCCGCCCGCCGTCGCCGAGGCTATGGCGGGTAAACTCCGGGACGCCACTACTGCACTTTTTCCTTTTTCCTTTTTCCCTTTATTCTCACCTTCCCCTTTTTCCTCTGATCTCTCGTTCTCCACCGGCAGCGGCCGCGCCGACGCAAGAACGATGCGGATCTCCCCAAAGGGCTTGTCCTGGATAATGCCGATGCGCCCACGCCTCGCAAGCTCCAGGAGAGCAAGCAGACTGATTATCAGTTCGATGCGGGTGCTGCCGGCGGGGAAGATCTCCGCGAAGCCCATACCCCTCTCCTCGGCAAGGACCGCTTCTATCTCCTCTAACCGCCGCGCCAGGGAATACTCGGGGCGGGAGAGTTCGGTCACCTTCAGCCCGCCCACCTTGCCGGCCACTTCCTGCCACGCTTTCAATAACTCGTAAACGCTCGTCTCTTCAAGGTAAGGCTCGATCTTTTCCTGGTTCTCCTGTCCCATACGGCCGAAGACAAAGGAACGTTCCTTCTCCATCTCCATGAACCTCTCCACAGCCTGCTGGTAGTATTGGTACTCGATGATCTTCTCTACCAGCTCGCGGCGCGGGTCCTCCGGCTCCTCGGCCTCCTCATCGGTCACCGGCAAGAGCATGCGCGCCTTGATATCCATCAGGGTGGCGGCGACCACGATGAATTCCCCGCTCAATTCCAGGTCCTTCTTCTTCATCGAGGTGATGTAGCGCAGGAAGTCACGCGTGATCTTGGAAATGGGGATGTCCTCGATATCCACCTCGTGCTTGCGCAGGAGGACAAGCAGAACATCAAAAGGGCCTTGGTAGACTTTGGTGGTTATCTTGTAAGTCATGTGTCGTCCAACGTCAAACGTCCAACGTCCAACGTCTAACGTGCGTCGCTCTTCACGAGCGACGAGCGACGATAGACGAGCGACGCGCTTATGGCGTTACTCTACATTAGCCGCGACAATGGCAACGGTATCCACTATCTCCTCGGCCTTGCAACCACGCGACAGGTCAGACGCCGGCTTGGCCAGCCCCTGCAATACCGGTCCGATCGCCCGCGCCTCGGCGAAGCGCTGGATCAGCTTGTAAGAGATGTTCGCCGCGTCCAGGTCGGGAAAGATGAGAACGTTGGCCCGCCCGGCCACGGGGCTGCCCGGCGCCTTCTTCTTCCCCACCCCTTCCACCAGGGCGGCGTCGCCCTGCAGCTCACCGTCTACGACCAGGTCCGGCTTCTTTTTCTTCACCAGCTCGGTCGCCCGTACCACCTTGTCCACGTCGGCGTGCTTGGCGCTGCCCTTGGTCGAGAAGGAAAGCATGGCCACGCGCGGCTCCCAGCCGAGGATGCGTTCGGCGCTCGCCGCCGTGGAAATGGCGATGTCGCACAGTTCTTCGGCGCCGGGGGCGGGATTCACCGCCGGGTCAGCCATGAGAAAGACCCCGTCTTCCGCCAGCTTGCTCCCGGGAACGACGATGATGAAGAAACTGGAAACGGTCTTTATCCCCGCCGCCGTGCCGATGCAGAATATGGCGGCGCGCATCACGTCCGCCGTAGCGTGCGCCGCTCCCGCCACGATGCCGTCGGCCGCCCCTTTCTTGACCATCATCGCACCGTAGAAGAGGGGGTCAGCCATCGCCGCGCGCGAATCCTCTTCCGTCATGCCGCGGTGCTTCCGCGCTTCCAGCAGTTCCGCCGCATAGGCATCGAAATCGGGGCTGCTTTCGGGGTCAACACAGGTGAGCCGAGGAAGCTCCAGGCCGGCCTTGGCGGCCGCCTGCTCCACCTTTTCTTCCGCCGCTGGAGCAACGACCTCGGCCAGCTCTTTTTCCGTGACCAGGGCCGCCGCCTTCAGAGTCCGGGGATCATCCCATTCCGGCAAGACAATGCGCCTCTTCTTCCCCTTCAGCCGCGCGTATATGCTCTCCATCACGTTCATCGCACATCTCCCCGCTACGTGGTGATCGTATACTCCAGTCCATTGTGAAACTGGCAATGGGACTTGATCACGGTATAGCCTGTCCCATTGTAAAGCCGGTAATGGGGGAAAGCAAGGAGATTCAGTTGTATCCGACCCAAGCGGGTGTTTAACCACAAAGCCACAAAGGACACGAAGAAGCACGAAGAGCATTCTTCACCCCCAAGACACCAAGCCACCAAGAACGGCATTTAATCCACAGATTGCACAGATTACACCGATTTTCCTTTGGATAACGGCATGTAGGGGCGTATTGCAATACGCCCCTACTTCGCTTACAGGAGAGCATTCTTGATCTGAAAAGGAGCACTTGAAGGCGAATAGGGACACCAAGAAAGACAAGGAGAAGTGAGAGGTAACGGAAATAAAAAACGGGGTCCAGATATCAACCGATACCCGACCCACGATTGCCGATTCCCGAAAAAACTACTTCCGCTCGTAAGTCAAAGAGACCATGAAAGTCTCTTCAACCGTGGCCACGTAATCGGCAGGATTATAGGAAACATCAACCTGGACATTGAAATCCCTCTCGCGGCGGATGAAACCCACCCCAAGAGTGAAGTTCTCGAAAAGATTGCCCGGGCCGCCCTTGATCAGGTCCGCCTCGTGGGAGTTCCCGGCGCGCAGGAAAACACGGTCCCTGTAGAAACGGGCCTCGAGACCATAGTCAAACTTGTAGCCGGAATCCATCGGCTTGGTCACGTCCATAGCAAGGCAGGTGCGCAGCTTGGACACCTTCTGCTGTACCGCAAGCCCACAGCGGATAAAGAGCGGCAGTGGTTCCCTCACCTCTATGTACTTCATGGGCGGCCCCAGGTTCTGAATGGAGAAACCGAAGTCAAAGCGGCGGAAGAAATCCTGTACCTGGAAGCCGAGATCGCAAGCGACGGTGTTTGCCGAGGTGCCTCCGAGAACAGAGTTTATGATCTTGAGGTTCATCCCCACCCGCTTGATGCTCTTCTCGGCCTTCGGCTCCCCGAAACGATGGGCGCCGGACACGAGGATGACGAGGTCGCGCACCTGCACCGCCGGATAACCGTTCTGGTTGTCGATGGGGGGCATGTGGCGATAGAGCAAACCGCCGCCAAGGACCTGCCGCCCGCTTCGCTGCTTCATGATCAGCACGGTATCGTACTTGATGTCTACCAGCTGTTGATAATGGGTGAAATGGCAGGTCCAGTTGGCGCGAAGGCTGCTCAGACCGGCGGGATTGAAGAAGATGGCGTTGATGTCGTCTCCGGCAGCAACGTAAGCCCCGCCCAGGGCGGACGGCCGCGCTCCCAGATTCACCTTGAGGAAATCAGCGCAGGTAGTCCCCATCGTACCGGCGCCAAGAGGCACGCTGATAACAAAGAACACCGCTATCATCGCTGTAATTCGCCTAATACCCATGTTTACACTATACCATTACCGGCGCAGATTGTCAAGCCCCAGGTCGCCGCCTATCCGCCCGCTTTGCCCCTCAAGTAATCCACCAGCTGTGCGAGGCGCACGGCACGGCGCCCAAAACGCGCAAGCTGGCCCTTGGCCTGCCGCAAGAGCTCGTCTATCCTCTTCCTCAGATGCCCGGCACGGCGCGCCGCCGACCCATCGCGGTCGCCAAGGTCGTCGATAAGCTGATAAGCCAGCCCCACGAAACGGGCGTATTCGCACACGGCCCGTTCCTCCAGCTCGTCCGCTGCCGCAAACACGGTAGGCAGCCAGGCCGAAGTGATGAAGAGCCGGGCTGTCTTGCGGTAGTCGATCTCGCGGCGCTCTTTCTCGACGACGGCACTCGTCCTCAGGTCCATCAACTGGCCCCCGGACATGCCCTCCCCGCCCACCGTATCCGCAACGCTCTCCACCGCCCTGGCCAGATCCAAGGCGGACAACCCGTGGCTTCGCCCCGCGTCCGCCAGCAACTTGAAAGCAAGCACCAGCAGAGAGTTAGCCGCCAGGATCGCCGTGGCCTGCGAATACTTGACGTGAAGACAGGGCGCCCCCCGACGCGTGCCGGCGTCATCCATGTCCGGCAAGTCGTCATAGACCAGGGATGCGGTGTGCACCATCTCCATGGCGCAGGCGACCGGCATCAGCTGGGCGGCGCCGAGGCGGAACATCTCGCCTGAGGCGATGGTCAAGACGGGACGCAGCCGCTTGCCGCCGTTAAGCATCGCATAACGCATCGCCTGGTGGAGTTCCGCGGGGCTGCGGCGCGGCGATGGCAGGTAGTTCGCCGCAAGCGCCTTGTCCACCTGCCTGCTGATACCGTGTATATATCTTTCGATATCGCTCATCTTGTATCCATAGGCTATTCTCGTCACCATTGCACGAGCAACGAGCGACGAGCGACTACCTTGCTA